>JBOHZW010000357.1:0-2526 GCA_050738715.1 Steroidobacteraceae bacterium
TGCCTGCTCAGCGAGGATCCGGCCGAAGCTGCCGACCTGGCCGCGCAGCTCGATGCGTTGAACGTGCAGCGGCGCGAGATCGAGGCGGACATGCAGCTGACAGCGCTGGCCGCCGTGCGGTCGCTCCGCAGCGGGGAGGGCGCGCTGCAACGCTCCGGGGTGTGCCTCTTTGATGAGAGCTGGCACCAGGGTGTCGTCGGCCTGGTCGCCGGCCGGGTCAAGGAGCAGCTGCGGCGCCCGGTCGTCGCCTTCGCGCTCGCCGACGAGCGCACGCTGCGCGGTTCCGCGCGCTCGGTTGCCGGTGTGCATGTGCGCGACGTGCTCGAGGCCGTCGCCACGCGCGAGCCGGGCCTGCTGGAGAAATTCGGAGGCCATGCGATGGCCGCGGGTTTGTCGCTTCCGCGCGCAAACCTCGATCGCTTCGCGCGCGCCTTCGACATCGAAGTGGCGCGCGCGATGGCCGCGGGCGCGGTGAGCGATGCGGTCGAGACCGACGGCGAACTGCAGGACAACGATATCGCGCTGCCGCTGGCCGAAGCGCTGCGTGCCGGCGGACCGTGGGGCGCGGCATTCCCTGAGCCGCTGTTTGACGGCGAGTTCGAACTGCGCGGCACGCCGCGCGTGCTGGCGGGGCGTCACCTGAAATTCCAGGTCGCGGCGCGCGAAGGTCGCGGCGGCTTCGAAGCGATTGCGTTCAACAGCGTCGATCCTCAAGCGCCCGCGCCGCCGCCGTCAGGCCGGGTCAGGCTGGTGTACCGCCTCGGTACCAACGATTACCAGGGCGAACGCCGCCTGCAGCTCGTCGTCGAGCACCTGCTTCCGGCCTCGGGCCTGTGAACAGGGCCTACCGTGCTACCATGCGCGCCGTCTTACGCTGCGAGCTGGCCGATGGAAGTCACACAACTGAAGCGTACGTTGAAAGATCTCGAGGAGCGCGCCGTCTCCTTGAGGGGGTTTCTTTGAGTACGACCTCAAGCGCGAACGCCTCGAGGAAGTCGGCCTAGAACTGGAAGATCCGGCGATCTGGAACAATCCCGAGCGTGCGCAGGAACTCGGGCGCGAGCGCGCCCGCCTTTCGGGCGAACTCGCGAGTATGGATGAGGCGTATTCCTCAGTACGCGACGCGCTCGAGCTGCTGCAGCTCGCCGAAACCGAGAACGACGAATCGACAGCGCTCGACATCGAGCGCGAGCGTCCGAAGTACGAGGCGAACGTACGCGCGCTTGAGTTTCGCCGCATGTTCCGCGGCGAGATGGATGCGCACAATGCCTTCCTCGACATCCAGGCCGGCGCCGGCGGCACCGAGGCGCAGGACTGGGCGCAGATGCTGCTGCGCATGTACCTGAAGTGGGCCGTGAGGCGCAGCTTTGCCGCCGAGGTCATCGACTCGCAACCGGGTGAAGTCGCCGGCATCAAGTCCGCGACCGTCGAATTCAAGGGCGAGTACGCCTATGGCTGGCTGCGCACCGAGACCGGCGTGCACCGCCTGGTGCGCAAGTCGCCGTTCGATTCAGGGAACCGGCGCCACACCTCCTTCGCCTCGGTGTTCGTTTCGCCCGAGGTCGATGATGACATCGATATCGAGATCAATCCGGCCGACCTGCGCATGGATGTGTACCGCTCCAGCGGCGCGGGCGGGCAGCACGTCAACAAGACAGAGTCGGCAGTGCGTATCACGCATGCACCGAGTGGAATTGTCGTGGCCTGCCAGAACGAACGCAGCCAGCACAAGAACCGGGCGACGGCGATGAAAATGCTGAAGGCCAAGCTGTACGAGCTTGAAGTGAACAAGCGCAATGCCGCGGCGCGCGTGCTCGAGGACACGAAGTCCGACGTCAGCTGGGGCAACCAGATTCGCTCCTACGTGCTCGATCAGTCACGCATCAAGGATCTGCGCACCGGGATCGAAGTCGGCAATACCGCCTCCGTGCTCGACGGGGCCCTGGATCAATTCATGGAAGCGAGCCTGAAGGCGGGACTGTGACGGACGACGAGAACCGCCTCATCGCCGAGCGCCGCGCCAAGCTCGCCGCGCTGCGCGCGCGCGGGATCGCGTATCCGAACGACTTCCGCCGTGATGCGCTGGCCCAGCAATTGCTGTTGACCTACGCCGATCGCGACGGCGCCTGGCTCGAGGCCAATCCGGTGCACGTGCACGTCGGCGGCCGCATGATGTTCCGGCGCGTGATGGGCAAGGCGAGCTTCGCCAACATCGCCGATCGCAGCGGCCAGATCCAGCTGTTCCTGCAGGCCAACGCCCTGGGTGAGGCGTACGAGGCGTTCAAGGGCTACGACATCGGCGACATCATCGGCGCCGAGGGCAAGTTGTTCCGCACCCGGACCGGCGAGCTGTCGATCCGCGTCACGGGCGTGACACTGCTGGCGAAATCGCTGCGGCCGCTGCCGGACAAGTGGCACGGACTGGCCGACACCGAGACGCGCTACCGGCAGCGCTACGTCGATCTGATCATGAACGAGCACAGCCGCGAGCTGTTCCGCGCGCGCACGCACGTGTTGCGCTACCTG
>JBOHZW010000358.1:0-3377 GCA_050738715.1 Steroidobacteraceae bacterium
CCGATCGGCCGCGTGCATGATCTGCGGATCGTGCTCGACGACCAGCAACGTGTTGCCGGCGTCGCGCAGGCGCTGCATCACGGCGATGACGCGGCCCATGTCGCGCGGATGCAAGCCGATCGAGGGCTCATCGAGCACGAACAACGTGTTGACGAGCGAGGTGCCGAGCGCCGTCGTCAGGTTGATGCGCTGAACCTCGCCGCCG
This sequence comes from Steroidobacteraceae bacterium, assembly GCA_050738715.1. Classification (GTDB taxonomy): domain Bacteria; phylum Pseudomonadota; class Gammaproteobacteria; order Steroidobacterales; family Steroidobacteraceae; genus FEN-1191. The sequence goes on from JBOHZW010000358.1 coordinate 206, forward strand.
GACAGCGTGCGCGACTGCCGATCGAGCGTCAGGTAGCCCAAACCTACTGTGCAGAGGTATCCGAGCCGTGCGCGCAGTTCAGTCAGGACCTGCTCGGCAGCCGCATCGAGCGGCGCGGGAAGCACGAGCGCCGCGATGAATTCGCGGCAATCGCTGATCGGTAGACACACGAGTTCGTGGATGTTGTAGCCGCGTGACGCGCCGACCGCGCCCAGCCGCCACAGCAAGGCCTCGGGCTTGAGACGCGCGCCATGACAGGTTGGACAAAGCGTGTAGCTGCGGTATTTCGACAGCAGCACTCGGATATGCATCTTGTAGGCCTTGGTCTCGAGCCACGCAAAAAACCGCCGCAACCCGTACCAGTTCTTCTTGACCCAGGGACCTTCTCCCGCCATCACCCATTCCCGATCGGCCTCGGGAAGATCGCGCCACGGCACATCGAGCGCGACGCCGCAGCGCTTTGCATGCCGCACCAGATCATCCTGGCATTCCTTGAATGAGGGTGTTTGCCAGGGGCGGATTGCGCCTTCACCAAGCGTCTTGCGCGGATCCGGGATCACCAGCGCGTAGTCGATGCCGATCACGCGGCCGAAGCCGCGGCAGGTCTCGCAGGCGCCGATCGGCGAATTGAACGAGAACAGCGAGGGCAGCGGGTCCTGGTAGTGCAGATCGCACTCGGCGCAATGCAGGTCGCTCGAATAGCGCCAGCTCTGCGCCACCGCGCCGTCTTCGCCGAGCGCGTGCACGATGATCTGGCCGTGGCCCGATCGCAACGCCGCCTCGAGCGCTTCATGCAGGCGCGTGCTGCTGTCGCGATCTGCGCGCAGCCGATCCTGGATCACCTCGAGTTGCTTTGCTGTTTCGTTAAGGACGCGCGCGTATCCCTGCCGCTCCAGTTCAGCGCGAATCTCGGCCACTGGCATGCGCGGCGGAATCGGCACGACGAAGCACACCAGCAAACGAGGATCTCCAGCAGCCGCGGCGCGTTGCTGCACCGATGCTGCAATGCTGGCCGGGCTGTCGCGCCGCACGGGTTGCCCGCAGCGACGGCAGTGCAATGTCGCGGCGCGCGCGTATAGCAGCTTCAGGTGATCGTTGATTTCCGTCATCGTGCCGACGGTCGAGCGCGAGGTGCGCACCGGATTGACCTGGTCGATTGCTATCGCCGGGGGAATGCCTTCGATGCTGCGCACGTGTGGCTTGTCGCAGCGGTCGAGGAACTGGCGCGCGTACGGTGAGAAGGTCTCGACGTAGCGGCGCTGTCCTTCCGCATACAGCGTGTCGAAGACCAGCGAGGATTTTCCTGAACCCGATACGCCCGTCACGACGGTCAGCTGGCCGTGCGGGATATCCAGGTCGAGATTGCGAAGATTATTCTGGGAGGCGCCACGGACTACGATGGCCTCGGTGGCGCGATCATTCATTGGCTCATTTTACCGTGCCGTTTCGTAGAATGGACCATTCCTGCAGGAAGGATTCCGATGAGCGATGCCGCCGCCAAAACTCGTCCGATCGCGCTCGTGACCGCGCGCGCGGCGCGTGATCTCGATAAGGATCTCGCGCCGCTGGCCGCCGCGCTGGCGGAGCAGGGCGCAGTGGCCGAAATCGTCGTGTGGGACGATGCCGGCATCGATTGGTCGCTCTTCCGCCTGGCCGTGCTCCGCTCGACGTGGGACTATTCGTTGAGATTGAGCGATTTTCTTGCGTGGCTCGATGGCGCCGCGCGGCTCACGCGCGTTGTGAACCCCCCGCCGGTCGTGCGCTGGAATCTTGACAAGCACTACCTCGGCGAACTCCGCCGCTGCGGCGCTGCGATCGTGCCGACGACTTTCGTCGAACCGGGCGAAGACGCCGCCACTGCGATCGCTCGAGCGCTGCACGCCGAGGCGGCGGCCGACCTCGTCATCAAGCCGGCTATCGGATCGGGCTCCCGGGATGCGCAGCGCCACCCGTGCGCTGATGTTGCGGGCATGACGGCGCATGTCGCGCGGCTCCTGGCCGAGCAGCGCAGCGTGCTCGTGCAACCCTACCTCGATCGGGTCGAAGATCACGGCGAGACGGCGTTGGTGTATTACAACGGCGAATTCAGCCACGCGTTCCGCAAGGGAGCGCTGCTGCGGCCCGGGTCGGGTGCGAGCGCGGCACTCTTTGCGCAAGAGGAGATCACTCCGCGCACACCCGCCGCCGATGAACTCGAGCTCGGTGCGCGCGTGCTCGCCGTGCTGCCGTTCGGGCCGCTGGCCTATGCGCGCATCGATTTGATTCGCGGGCGTGACGGTGAGCCTTGTGTGCTCGAACTCGAACTCGCCGAGCCTTCGATGTATTTCTCCTGCGGCGATGGATCGGCGGCCCGCTTCGCGCGGCTGCTCAACCGTTTGTAGCGGCGGTGTCTATTGCCGCGGCGACTAGAGTGGCGGCGGCTGCTTCTCGACGCGCGGCAGGTTCTCCGCGATGCAAGCCCACCTTGGCGCGGCCGACGTCCAGATCGTCACCGAAGGTTGTGCATGGCTCGAATCATCGAGCGTGCCGGCGCGCACGAACACGAGGTGCGGCCGTGACTCCGCGGCGCTGAACAATGGCGTGCCACAGCTCGGGCAGAATTGGCGGTGCACCACGCTGCCGCTGTCGGCAACGCTCGAGTAATCCGTCGTCTTGCCGCGGACTGCGAACGACTCGGTCTTGAAGCACACGTTCACCGTGCCGCTGCCCGCGCCCAGGTACTGGCACAGGCGGCACCAGCACACGCGGGTCACCAGGGGCTTGCCTAAGCTTTCATAACGCACCGCGCCGCACAGGCACCCTCCGCTGATTTTCATGCGCCTATAATCGGCGCATGCTCCCCGCCCCGCAACTCACGTCCTGGCTGTCACCGCCCGCCGGCACTGCGCGTACGCCTGCCGCATTCCTGCCCACCTCGCGCGCCGACATGGAGCAGCTTGGATGGAGCGAATGCGACATCATCATCGTCACGGGAGATGCCTACGTCGACCATCCGAGCTTCGGCATGGCGGTCATCGGCCGCGTGCTGGAGGCGCAGGGATTTCGCGTCGGCATCATCGCGCAGCCCGACTGGCGCAGCGCCGAGGCTTTTACCGCCCTCGGGCGGCCGAATCTGTTCTTCGGCGTGACTGCCGGAAACATGGACTCGATGGTCAACCGCTAGACCTCGGAC
>JBOHZW010000359.1:0-19350 GCA_050738715.1 Steroidobacteraceae bacterium
TGGTTGTTCCAGTAGATGCCGATGAATACGTAGCTCATCAGGTAGCTGAGTAGCGTCGGCCACAACAGCATCAGCGCATTGATCGTGGGCTCATGCGGCACCCGCAGCTCCAGCACCATGATCGTGATGATGATCGCGAGTACGCCATCGCTGAAGGCCTCGAGCCGCGATTTTTTCATGTCTTCAGCGGCAGGCGTGAGCGCTGCGCCTGCCAGTGTTCGCGCGATTGTCCCCAGATGTCGACCTTGTAGCCGACGAACGGCGGCGGCAGTTCCGATGTGCGCAGCGGCGAGGAGCCGAGCCGGCGCGCAACAGCCTGCGAATCGACATTGTCGGGAGCAATCGCATGGATGACGTCGGTCCATCCGAGATTCGCAAACGCCCAGTCGATCGCCGCAATCGCAGCTTCGGTGGCGTAGCCGCGCCCCCAGAATTTCGAGCGCACGCCCCAACCCACTTCTGTCCCTGGCCAGCCTTCAGGGCACCAGGGGCCCACGCGCCCGACCCATTCGCCGCTGTCCTTCTCGAGCACCGAGAACATCGCGAATCCGCTCATCGTCCACGAGCCGACCATCGCAGCCAGGCTCCGCCAGACCGTCGCGCGCGGCTGCACGCCACCCAGGTGCTGCGCCGCGCGCGGATCGGCCATGAAATCCGCCCACGCATCGAGATCAGCCAGTCGCGGCGGACGCAGGACCAGACGCGCTGTCTCCACGCGCAATTCAGGATCGTACATTGCCGCCATCCGGAAACTGCCGCTCCCATTCGCGGCCATTGCAGGCCACGACGCGCATGCCTGTTACCGTGCCTTCATCGAGGCAGCGCGCGTTGACGCTGAACCCGTTCGGATGCGAGCGCGGCACGTAGTACGACTTGATGCCACACACGGAACAGAACAGGTGGTGTGCGGTGCCGGAGTTGAACTGGTAGTCGTGCAACGCGTCGGCGCCGCTCAACAGCCGGAATTGCGCGGCGGGCACGATCAGGTGCAGGTAACCCGCCTTGCTGCAGATCGAACAGTTGCAATCCATGACCTCGATTTCCGCCGGCGAGCGCACTTCGAAGCGTACGCGCCCGCAGTGACAGCCGCCGTGATGCGTGATGTGATCGGCATTCTGCTCCATGCGGACATGCTAGCAGAGGCTGCCGTGCGGCCCATACTGTGACCTGGCTAACACCGCTTGCGCGTTATGCCTGCGAGACTGCATCGATGGATGAGCCGTCCTCGGACCAGACAGTCGAATCGGACGATTACCGCATCGTCACCGATGATGTCGTGCTGTGCGCGGCGCTGCACAGTTCACTGGTCGTGTGCCTGTACGACGCGGTCGAGGAACACGGCGCGCTGCTGCACTTGCGCCTGGCCGCTCCCGGGCACAGCCGCGATCCGAATCTCACCGACAACACGCTGTCGAGCGACCTGGCGTTGCTCGACCGCGCCTTGCGCGAGCTGGGTGCGGTCAGTCCGCGCGCGCAGCACTGGCAGGCGAAGCTGGTCGCGCATACCGAGGACCAGGACTCCGCGCGTGTACGCTGCGAAGGACTGCAGGCCTTCATCGGCGCGTTCCTGCAGGATGCGGGCATCCAGGTCGTCAGTTCGATGGCGCACGCGGAATCATCGGTGAGCGTGCGCTTCCGTCCCGCGATGGGACAGGTGCGCACATTGACGGACGCGGATTCACCGCGCTAACAGCGCCGCGTCGGACCGGGCTCAACCCAGCGGCAATGCCGCCTGGCGGATCGCGCCTTCGATGCGCAGCAACCTGAATTTCGTCTCGACGCCGCCGCGCGCGGAAAATCCGCCCGCGCGACCATGAGCCGCCAGTACCCGGTGGCAGGGTACGATCAATGGAAACGGGTTGTGCGCCATTGCCTGGCCGACCGCGCGCGCCGCGGCAGGTTCGCCGGCACGCGCCGCGAGCTCGCCGTAGCTCAGCGTTTCGCCCGCGGGAATCGCCCGCGCGAGTTCGTACACGCGACGGCAGAATGGCGTGTGCCCCGACAGATCGAGTTCGATGGCGGCCAATTCGTCCTCGCCGCCGCGCAACAGTTTGCGGATCGCATCGATCGCCTGCCGCACCGGCGGCGGCGGAGTGCGGCGCACTGCGCCGCGGAAGCGACCGACAATACGTCGCCCCGTAGTCACTGCAGACCCTTCCGGCAACTGCACTCCGACAAGTCCGCCGCCGGCGTTCCATGCTACGGCGCAATATCCGATCGGCGTCTGGAAAGCCGTGTAGGAGATCCCCGGCTTTGCGGTTGCCTTCGCAGCAGTTTCGGATTGGGCGATGGCGGTCATGTCAACTTTGCATGATACGCCGCGCGCCACAGGTAGACCATCGCGATGGCAACGCCGAGCAGCACGACTGCGCGGCGCAACACGAGCGGCGACATGCGGCCGGCTATGCGCCCACCGCATGCGCCTCCGAGCGCAGCACTCACTGCGAGCACGGCGATCACCGGCCAATCGAGGCGCGTGCGCGATGCCAGCCACGCCGCAGCCGCCAGGTTGGCCGCCAGCGCCAGCCATTGCTTCAGCGCGTTCAGGCGAACGAGCGAGTCCTCGTATGCGATGCCGAGCGCGGCGAGCAGCATGACGCTCATGCCGGCGCCAAAGTATCCGCCATACACGGCCCCGGCGCCGATCAACGGCCATGCCCAGTACTCTGCTGGTGCGCTCGTGGCGCTGGCACGATCCGCCAGTGAATCCCGGACACGCTCCTGCATCGCGAGTAGCGCGCAGGCGAGCAGGATCAGCCATGGCACGGCCAGGACGAAGGCGCGCGCGTTCGTGTGCAGCAGCCACGCGGCACCGAGTAGTCCGCCGGATGCCGCTACTGCGAGCAGTGGCAACAAGCGCGCACGCTGGCCTTGCAGGTCGCGCCGTTGCGCCAGCGCAGCGCCGAGATACCCCGGGCAAAGCGCCACGGTGCTGGTGATGTTGGCCGTTACCGGCGCAATGCCCAGTGCGAGGAGCGCGGGAAAACTGATCAGCGTGCCGCCGCCGGCCAGCGCGTTGATCGCGCCGGCGCCGAATCCGGCGAGCGCGAGCCACAGCCAGTGAGCGGTGGAAATCATGCCCCGTGGCGCGGCAGCACCTGCATGTGTAGCCAGTTGCGCAGCTCGGCCATCTTGATAGCGGCATCCTGCATCGCCGGACCGAGTCCGTGTCGCCAGCGCAGCCGCGCATCCTGCGGCGTACGCTCGAGCGCGAGCGCGTCATTCACCCAGGTCTCGAGTTCGCCACGATCGGCGAACAATTGCTCCCCGAGCAACACCGGCGCGTAGCGTTTGGCGGTGGCTGCGATGTCCGCGTAGCTGTATTCCGGATGGTATTGCACGCCCCAGAAAATGCTGCGGCCCGCGCGCATCTCGATCGCCTGCAATCCCATGTCGCTGTCCGCAAGTGCCGTAGCGGTTGGAGGCAGCGCTTCGATGTCGTCAAGGTGCACCGTGATGGCTTCGAACACCGTCGGCTTGCCGCGATACATTTCATGCGCGCGGCCGGCCGAATTGAGCATGATGCGGCGCGCGAATCCGAACTCGCGGCCGAGCGGATTGGCGCGCACCCGGCCACCTGAGGCCGTCACCGCGAGCTGCATGCCCCAGCAACTGCCAAAGCAGGGCGCGCCGCTGTCGAATACGGCGCGCATCAGTTCGATCTGCCGCTCGATGGGTTCGCCGCCATCGTAAATGTTGAGCGCAGAGCCGGTGATCGCGACGCCGTCGTAGTCGGCCAGTGCGACGCCCGCCGGCAGGCTCACGGCCGCGTCGGCAGGGCGCACGATGTCGCAGGCCACTGGCGCGAGCTGTTGCAAGGCGCGCACGTAGCCCTCGCCGGTCGGCGTCCCGCCGGCCGCCGCCTGCTGCTCGCGAATCGCGGCGCGGTTGCCGTCAATGATGAGAACGCGCGGCTGGCTCACATCAACCTTTGAGCGTCAGGTCGCCCTTGACGGCCGAGCGGAACAATCGCGCGTACGCCTGGGCATCGGTCGGCAGCGGATTGCCGCTCGCCGATGGATCGAGGGAAGCCTCATGGCCGATCGTGTCGGGTTGGTCGAGCGTGACGCCGATGTGCGAGAGTGAGTGCGGGATCTTGAGGCGCTCGCGGAATGCCAGTACCCAATCGAATACCGCCGCGAACGGCTCGCCCTTCAGGTCGAGCACGCGCGCGATCACTGCGAGCTGCGCCTCGATGGCCGGGCGGTTGTGCACGATCACGTACGGCAGCACGATCGCGTTGGTGAGCCCATGGTGCGTGTTGTAGAACGCGCCGACCGGATGTGCGATCGCATGCACGCCCCCTAAGCCTTTCTGGAACGCGGTTGCGCCCATGCTCGCCGCGGCCAGCATGCGCGAACGCGCCTCGATGTCCTTGCCGTTCTCGCAGGCGCGCGGCAGGAATTCCTGTATGAGGCGCATTCCCTCGAGCGCTATGCCATCGGCAAGCGGATGGAATCCCGGCGCACAGAAAGCCTCGAAACAATGCACGAAAGCATCGATGCCGGTCGCGGCCGTCACCGCGGGCGGCAGACCCACCGTCAGCTCGGGATCGCTGATCACGACGCCCGGCATCATCTTCGGGTGGAAGATGATTTTCTTCTGGTGCGTGGCTTCGTTGATGACGACACCCGCGCGGCCCACTTCGGAGCCGGTGCCGGCCGTCGTCGGCACAGCGACGACGGGCGCGATGCCGCGCTCATCGGCACGCGTCCACCAATCGCCGACGTCTTCGAAATCCCACAGCGGCCGCGTTTGCCCGGACATGAACGCGATCACTTTGCCGGCATCGAGCGCCGAGCCGCCGCCGAATGCGATCACGCCATCGTGTCCACCGTTGCGGTACGCGGCCAGGCCCGCATCGATGTTCGCCGCCACCGGATTGCCGCGCACGCCGGCGAACAGCCCGGTGCCGGGGACGAGCGCAATCGCGGCACGCACCATCGGCGCATCGCGCAGGCCTTCATCCGTCACCAGCAGCGGATGCCTGATCCCAAGCCTTGCACAGGCGGCGGGCAGTTCGCTGATGCGTCCGGGTCCATGCCATACGGTAGTCGGGTAATTCCAGTTGGACTTGAGTACGGCACTCACGTTGTCAACCTGAGATGAAATGACTTGGGACGCGTCAGGTGCTCGTAGCCGATCACCGAGAGCGTGCAGCCGCGGCCCGAATCCTTGACGCCCACCCAGGCAAGCGCCGGATCGAGAAAGTCACAGCGGTTCATGAAGAAGGTGCCGGTCTGCAACTGATCGCCGATCGCCAGCGCCGCCGCCTCATCGCGCGTCCACACCGCGGCCGTGAGCCCGAACGCGCTGTCATTCATCAGCGCCACCGCCTCAGCATCGGACTTCACTTTCGCGACACCCGCCACGGGTCCGAAGATCTCCTCGCGCATCACGGTCGAGTTGGGCGGCGCATCGAGCAGCAGCTGCGGCGCCACATAGGGTGTACCGGGCTTGCTGTGCGTGAAGGCGCGTTCGTCGATCACGGGCCTGGCGCCCGCCTTGATCGAGGACTGGATCTGTGCGCGGACCGCATCCGCGGCGCTGCTGCGCACCACCGGCCCAAGAGTGGTCGCCGCTTCGAGCGGATTGCCGAGCACGTACTGCCGCGTCAACTCCGTGGCGCCAGCCGCGAACTGGTCGTAGACGCTCTCGTGCACGTAGATGCGCTGCGTGCCGCAGCATGACTGTCCGGAGTTGAAATACGCGCCGTCGACGAGGTTCTCGATCGCGTGCGGCACATCGGCATCGTGCCGCACATAGACCGGATCGCAGCCGCCGAGCTCCAGGCCGACGCCGATGAAACGCTCTGCGGCCACGCGCTGCACCGCGTGACCTCCGGCAACGGAGCCGGTGAAGGCGACGTAATCAACTCGTGGGTCGCGGATTACGCGCTCCGTGTCGGCATGTTCGAGGTGCAATACCTGGAACACGCCCGCGGGGAGACCCGCGGCTGCGAAGCACTCGGTGTAGCGCTCGGCGCACAGCGGCGTCTGTGCCGAATGCTTGAGCACCACGGCATTGCCGGCCATCAGCGCCGGCACCACGGCGTTGACGGCAATCAGGTAGGGATAATTCCAGGCTGCCACCGCAAACACGACACCGAGCGGCTCGCGCCGCAGGAAGCGGTTGAAACCCGCCTTCGGCCCGACGTCGATATCGGCCAATGCACCGGCGGCGATGCCGGCCATGTAGCGGGCGCGCTCGAGCATGCTGCGCACTTCATTGGGCGCGTAACGGCTGGGCCGACCGATCTGCCAGGTCAGCTCCGCGGCAATCTCGGCGGCGTGCGCTTCGAAGGCAACGCAGAAGCGCTCGATCAACGCCGCCTTTTCCGCCACGGGCACGCTGCGCCATTGGCGCTGTGCGGTCCGCGCGCGCTGCAGCGTCGCATCGATCTCGGCCGCGCTGGCCGTGGCCCGCTCGGCATAAACGCGTCCGTCGACCGGGCTGATGGTTTTCAACATGACTTCTCTTCAGATGATCTCGAAATAACGCGCCAGTTCCCAGTCCGTGACGTGGCGGCGGAACTCGCGCTCTTCCCACTCGCGGCTGGCGGCGAAATGTTCGACAAACGGCGCGCCGAACAATTCCTGCGCGGCCTTCGAGCGCGACAGCATCGAGGCGGCTTCGCTCAAAGTGCGCGGCAACTGGCGCTTCGCGGGAAGCTTGCGATCGTAGGCCGTGCCGACCATCGGCTCATCCGGTTCGATGCGATGCTCGATGCCCCACAATCCCGAGCCGATCGCCACCGCGATCGCCAGGTAGGGATTGATGTCGGCAGCGGAGATGCGATATTCCACGCGCTGGCTTTTTGGGCCGCCCTGGATGACCCGCAACGCGCAGGTACGGTTTTCAACACCCCACGTCGCCGAGGTTGGTGCCCAGAAACCCGGCACCAGGCGCGAGTAGCTGTTCACGGTGGAAGCCACCATCGCGAGCAGCTCCGGCATCAACGCCTGCTGGCCGCCGACGAACCAGCGCATTTCGTCGGACATCGTGTGCGGCTTCTTCTCGTCGTAAAAAGCGCTCGAGCCGTTCTTGCGCGTCATCGAGACGTGCAGGTGGCCGCTCTGGCCGGGCATTTGCTGCGACCACTTGGCCATGAACGTCGCCATCAGTCCGCGCCGCTGCGCCAGCACCTTCGTGAAGGTCTTGAACAGCGCCGCACGGTCGGCCGCTTCGAGCGCCTCCGTGTACTTGAGCGCCGCTTCGAGTACACCGGGACCGGTCTCGGTGTGCAACCCCTCAATCGGCATGCGCATGTCCGCGGCAAGCTGCAGCAGCGCCTGGTAGAGCTCGGTGTGCACCGAAGCGCGCAGCATCGAGTAACCGAAGTAGCCCGGCGTCATGTGCTGCATGTCGCGGTAGCCCTTGGCGCGCACGCTGTCGGGCGTTTCATTGAAAATGAAAAATTCGAATTCGGCCGCAGCCGACACGTCATAGCCGGACGCAGCGGCCCGCTCGATCACGCGACGGAGTGTGGAGCGCGGGCAGACTGTCTCGGCGCGACCGGTGAATTCGCCGAGGAACAGCAGCATGTCGCCTTCGAACGGCAGGTGTCGGCAGGTTCCGGGCAGGAGCCGCACCATCGCGTCGGGATACGCGGTGTGCCATCCGGTGAACTTGACGTTGTCGTAGACCACGTCGTTCGAATCCCAACCGAGCACGACATCGCAGAAGGCGATTCCCTTGTCGAGCGCCGCGAAGAATTTTCCGCGGTCGATGTATTTGCCGCGCAGGATGCCGTCGTTGTCGAAGATGCCGATCTTGACGTGGTGCAGCCCGCGCTCTTCGACGATCGAGCGCGCGTGTGCGGCGGTTCGAACCTCTTCCGGCAACATGAAGCGCTCTCCCCCGGGCTAAACGTGCGCTGACTGCTTAGTTTAGCTCTTTTCGCGCGGTCAGCCGCGCCACTCGCTCAGGCCCTCGAGTTCGCACAGCTTCTGCCAGCTTGGGCGCGCCCGCATGTGCGTTGCGAACCTGGCCAACGCCGGCCATGCGAGCGCGGGCTTGGGCATGTTGCGGGACCAGCGCATGTACATGAGCAGCTGCAGGTCCGCCATCGACAACGCATCGCCGAGCAGGTACGGACCGCCCGCGCCGAGGTGCGCGTCGATGCCGTCCCATATCGTCTCGATGCGCGCGCACAGCGCGTTCTGCACCGCGGCCGGATGCTCGGCAGAACCCAGGTCGCGCGGGTAGAACCAGTTTCGAAACGTGGCGCCGAGGGAAAAACTGCAATACGCGAGCCACTGATACAGGTCGTTGCGCCTTGTTTCGCCCGTGCGTGGCGCGAGTTTTGAATCCGGATGCCGATCGGCAAGCATCAACAGCAATGCGGCCACCTCGGCATGCGGCTTGCCGTCGATGAGGAGCGTCGGAACGCGTCCGCGCGGATTGAGCCTGAGGTAGTCCGCGCTGCGCTGCGCCTGTCGATCGATATCGACGAGCTCGAGGCGATACGGCGCACCGATTTCCAGCAACGCGAGGTGTACCGCCAGGCTGGCGGTGCCCGGGGAATAATAGAGTGTGTACATATTCAGCGCACCTTTGCGGAATCAAAGCCCGGATTCTGGATGATTCCAAGTCGGTTTCCGCACGGATCGCGCACCGCCGCGACGCGGATGCCACCGCCGACATCGGTGATTGGCTCGAGCATCGTTGCGCCCATAGCCAGCAAGCGCGTGTGCACGGTATCGATATCGGCTACGCCCCACAATGCCTGCGGTCCGCTCGTGCCCGGCTCCGCATCCGGCAGCAGGCCAAGTTCGAAGCCACCAACTGAAAAGCCGACGTAGAACGGTTCGTCGAAGTACGGCGCCTGCCCGAGCAGCTCCGTGTACCACTGTTTGGCGTGCGCCAGGTCAGGGGCGGGATAAATGACGGTGCGAAGTCCGAGCAACATGGCGCGCTCCTGGAATGGCCGGTCAGCGGTTCAGGGAATCATCCGCCGCGCACGCTGGGTGGGCAAGTCACGCGCAGCTGCTGGCTCGCGCCGCGTATTGGTTGACTTCTCATGCATAATTATGCACACTTAACGCATGTTTATGCAGACACATGCATGCTGAACGACCATCACCTGCAGGAACGGCGCGACGCGATACTCGCGCTGCTCGGCAACGGCGTGGTGCGCCGCCAATCCGAATTGACGCAGCTGCTGCGCAAGCGTGGCTTCGCCGTCACGCAATCCTCGATCAGCCGCGACCTGCGCGATCTGGGCGTATTGAAAGCCAGCGGGCGCTACCTCGCCCCGCCGAGCGAGACAGCCCATGCACACGGAAGCTTTGGCGCGCTGGCGCAGTTCGTGCGTTCGGCGCGCCCGGCCGGCGCGGCCCTCACCGTGCTGCGCACGACGACCGGGGCCGCGCAAAGCGTCGCGGTCGCGCTCGACAAGGCGGCATGGCCTGAAGTCGTCGGCACGATCTCGGGCGACGACACGATTTTCATCGCCACGCCCGACGGGCGGGCGCAACAACGACTGCTCGCGCGCCTCCGCGACCACTTCGGGGTCTGAATCCATGACGACTGCTGCGATCACGGGCTCAAAGCCCATTGTGCTGGCCTATTCCGGCGGCCTCGACACCTCGTTCCTGGTGCCGTGGCTCGCTGAAACCTACCAGCGCCCCGTCATCACCGTCACCGTCGACACCGGGGGCATCGATGCCGCCGCGGCGCAGGCGTTGCGCGAGCGCGCACTGGCACTCGGTGCGGTCGAGCACCACCAGGTCGACTCGCGCGCTGATTACTACGAACAAGTGCTGCGCTTCCTGATCATCGGCAATGTCCGTCGCGGGCAGCTGTACCCATTGTGCGTCGGCGCGGAACGAGTCATGCAGGCGCAGACCATCGCCTTGATGGCGCGCAAGCTCGGCACGAATTCAATCGCCCACGGCTGTACCGCGGCCGGCAACGACCAGGTGCGCTTCGAAGTGGCACTGCGCACGCTGGCGCCCGAGCTGGAGATCATAGCGCCGGTGCGCGACCGAGCCTTCAAGCGTGCAGAAGAACTCGAGTACCTGAACGCGCACGGCCTGCCCGTGCCGCCCTACGGCGCGGCCTATTCCACCAATCGCGGCCTGTGGGGCGTCACGATCGGCGGCACCGAAACGCTCACGTCCAAAGGCAGCATTCCCGAAAGCGCGTGGGTGTTGTCGAAGGATGCATTCGATCGTCCGCCATCGCCGCAGCATCACGCGTTGCGCTTCGAGCAGGGCCGGCCCGCGGCGCTCGATGGCAAGACGCTCTCGCCGGTGGAAATCATCGAACGACTCGAGAAGATGGCCGGGCCATTCGGCATCGGCCGCGGCATTCACCTGGGCGATACGATCATCGGCACCAAGGGCCGCGTCGCGTTCGAGGCGCCGGCCGCGGAAGTGCTGCTCACTGCCCACCGGGAACTCGAAAAGCTCGTGCTGACACCGCGCCAGCAGCGCATCAAGGAAACGCTCGCGCTTTCCTACGGCGATTGGGTGCATGAAGGGCAACTCCTCGATCCGGCCTGCCGCGACATCGAGGCGTTGTTCCTTTCTTCGCAGCAACGCGTGAGCGGAGAAGTGCACTTGCTGTTTCGGGCGGGCAGCGTGTTCGTCGAAGGCGTCGAATCGCCCTACTCGCTGATGAGCGCCTCGAAAGGCGTGTACGGCGAAGCTGCCGGCGAATGGACCGGCGCCGATGCGCTCGGCTTCTCGAAGATCGTCGCACTGACCGGCATGTTCCATGTTCGCGCCGGCCAGCAGGCCGCGCTGGCTGCACAAGGGGTATCGTCGTCGTGAAGACCGTTGTTGTCGACAAGATCGCCTCGATTACGCAGGCCTGCGCGCTCGGGCATGAGTTGCGCATCGCGGACGAGATTCCGTCCGAAGAAGGCGTGGTGATCGTCGCCGAGATCCTCAACAACAAATCGACGTACAACACGCTCGAGCTGACCAGCGGACGCATGGCGAAAGTCGCGCGCGGCGATGTCGTGGTCGGCGCACTCGGGCCGCGCAAGGCGCTGTTCGGCTACTCGGGGCACGTGCCCGAGTCGCTGAAGCCCGGCGATGTGATCCAGATGCTGAACATCGGCGGCGTCATGGGCGTGTGCGATTCGGCGACGCCGGACAAGGGCAAGCCCTTCGATTGCCGGGTGCTCGGCGTCGTGCTGCAATTTCCCTATCTTGGCGAGCGCATCGGCGTGCCGGCGCGCGTCGGATACCGGCGGCTCGATCACGAAGCCGCGCTCGACGCACGCGGCGTGCCGGTAGTCGCGCTGGCGGGCACGTGCATGGAAGCAGGCAAGACCGCGGCGGCGGCGGCGATCATTTCGCGCATGCGTCACCGCGGCCTCGTCGTCGATGCCTTCAAGGCCACCGGTGTTTCCCTGCGCCGCGACATCATGGCCTTCGAAGATGCCGGCGCGCGCAAGTCGATGATCTTCACCGATCTGGGCGTGGTCACGACCTCGCCCCGCACGGGTCCGGCGTTGACGCGCACGATGTTGACCGAACTCGCCGCGGGAAAACCCGACGTCATCGTGTTCGAGCTCGGCGATGGATTGCTCGGCACCTACGGCGTCGACGCGATCCTCAATGACGAGGAAATCCGCCGCGCGATCACTGGCCTCGTGCTGTCGGCGAACGATCCAGTCGCAGCCTGGGGCGGCGTGCAACTGCTGCGCGATCGCTTCAAGGTCGAGCCCTGCATGGTCACGGGTCCGTCGACCGACAACCAGGTGGGCGTCGACATCATCGAGCAACAACTTAAGGTGCCCGCGTGCAATGCAATCAGCAATCCGGCCGCGCTCGGCGATGCGGTGATCGCCGCGGTGGCCTTGAGCGATCGCGCGGCGGCTGCGCGCGCCGTCGAGTAGCCCGATGGCGAGTCGCGACATGTCGAGTCATTCGATGGCAAGCGTGCCTGCCATCGTGCTCGGTGGCACAGGTTACGTGGCCGGCGAGCTGCTGCGCCTCATCGCCGCGCATCCGCAGCTCACGCTCGCGGGCATCATGTCCGATGGGAGCCCCGGCGAGCCGGTGGCGAAGGCGTTCCCGCATCTCGCGCCCGTCTACGCCGACGCAATATTCAAGTCGCAGGCGCAAATCGAGGACCTGCTGCGGCGCGACCGCGCGCCGGCGATCCTGTCTGCTGCGCCGCACGGCGTCTCCGCTGCGCTGATCGACTCGCTGCTGACGATCGCCGAGCAAGCCGGCAACGCACCGCGCGTCGTCGATATCTCGGCCGATTTCCGCTATGCCAGCGCGGCCGCGTACGAGGCTGTGTACAAGCACGCGCATGGTGCGCCGGCGCGCATCGCGCAATTCACCTGCGCAGTGCCTGAGCATTTGCGCGAGTTGCAGACACCGCACGTCGCGCATCCGGGTTGTTTTGCGACGACGATCCTGCTGGCCGCGGTGCCGTTGCTCGCGCTCGATTTGATTGAACCGCAGCTGTTCGTTGCCGCAGTCACCGGCAGCACCGGCTCGGGGCGC
This sequence comes from Steroidobacteraceae bacterium, assembly GCA_050738715.1. Classification (GTDB taxonomy): domain Bacteria; phylum Pseudomonadota; class Gammaproteobacteria; order Steroidobacterales; family Steroidobacteraceae; genus FEN-1191. The sequence continues at coordinate 12,474 of JBOHZW010000359.1, forward strand.
AAGCCCACCGAAGGCACGCATCATCCGCTGCGGCACGCTGACTTGTACGCCTACAACGCACTCGCGCATCGCCACACCGCCGAAATCACCGCCTGCGCGCAGGCGGCGAGCGGCGTCGCGGCGCATTTCGCGTTCGTGCCGCACTCCGGCCCGTATGCGCGCGGTATCCATGCCACCGTGCAGGCGGTGTTGAAGCGGCCGCTGGCGGGCGATGTGCTGCGCGCGAAACTCGCCGACTACTATGCGCACGCGCCGCTGGTGCAGATCGTCGAAACGGCGCCGCGCCTGAAGGACGTCATCGCCAGCGGCTACGCGAGGCTCGGCGTCGCGAGCGACGCGCGCACAGTGGCGGTGATGAGCGTCGCCGACAACCTGAACAAGGGTGCCGCCGGCGGGGCAATCCAGTGGATGAATCGATTGCTCGGCTTTCCGGAAGCGCTGGGACTCACGGCGCCGGCCGCTGGCTGGACCTGATGCGATGAACGCCACCGCGCCCGCGCCGTCATCGCTTGGCTTCGCCCAACCACTGGCGCCGGTGTTCGCGCAATACCCGTTGCTGGTGACACACGCTGAGGGCGTGTGGTTGCACACGGCCGATGGGCGCCGCGTGCTCGACCTGTATGGCGGGCATGCCGTCGCGGGACTCGGCTACGCGCATCCGGGCTGGACGCGCGCGCTCACAGAGCAGGTGCAAGTACTGAATTTCCAGAGCAATGCGGTGCCGCTCGAGGTGCGTACGCGCGCGGCCGAGCGGCTGCTGAAGTTTGCGGGTGGGCATTTCGAACAGGTGTTCTTCGTCAACTCCGGCGCCGAGGCGAATGAAAACGCGCTGAAGATGGCTTTCGCGCTGGCTCCGCAGCGCTCGCAGGTCGTGGCGCTCGAGCATGGTTTCCACGGCCGCACGGCCGCGGCCGGCGCCATCACCTGGGGCGCGGCGGCGAAGTGGTACGGATTTCCGTGCGCGCCCTTCGACGTGCGTTTCCTGCCACGACGCGACGCCGCCGCGCTCGCGGCGATTTCGCGGGAAACCGCGGCGGTCATCGTCGAACCGGTGCAAGGCGTCGGCGGCGCCTTCGATCTGGGCGCCGACTACTTGCAGGCGCTGCGCGAACGCTGCGATGCGGTCGGGGCCGCACTGATCTTCGATGAAGTGCAGTGTGGCATGGGGCGCACCGGCGCCGCGTTCGCGGCCAACCTGTACGGCGTGATGCCCGACATGATCACGACCGCCAAGGCGCTCGGCAACGGATTTCCTTGCGCGGCATTGCTGATGAGCGCGCGCGTCGCGGGTGCCGTCAAGCTCGATGCGCTCGGCACGACCTTCGGCGGCGGCCCGATGGCCTGCGCCGCCATCGAAGCCGTCATCGATGCAATCGAAACCGAAGGGCTGATGGAAAACGTACTGCACATGGGAGCGTCAATCCGGGAGCGCTGCATAGTAGGGCCGGTGCTTGCGCACCAGGGTGCAGGTTTGCTGACCGGCCTCGTCTGCGACCGGCCCGCGAAGGACATTCATCATGCGCTGCTCGAGCGCGATATCCTCACCGGCACCAGCGGTGATGCGCGCGTGTTGCGGCTCCTGCCGCCGTACATTTTGAAATCGCAGCACGTCGAGCAATTGCGCGCCGCGCTGCTCGCCATCGGTGCCGCGTGAATCGCTTCACCGACCTGGCGGATTTCACGCGCGAACAGGTGGAGCAGCTGCTCACGCTGGCGCGACGGCTCGAGACACAGCCCGAGCCGCATGCGCTCGCCGGCAAGGTGCTCGGGCTGCTGTTCATGAATCCCTCGCTCCGCACGCTGTCCTCGTTCCAGGCGGGCATGGCACGGCTTGGCGGAAACTCACTGGTGATCACGCCGGGACAAGGCACGTGGCAATTCGAAACTCGCGACGGCGCCGTGATGACCGGCGCGGCGGCCGAGCACATCCGCGAAGGATTGCCGGTGCTGGCATCGTACTGCGATGCGCTCGGCATACGCGCCTTCGCCGCTGGTGAAGACCTCGCGGACGATCTCGCCGACAAGCGCTTCAATGCGATGGCGGCGCTGGTCGGGCGACCGCTGATCAACCTCGAGTCGGCGGTCAATCACCCCTGCCAGGCGCTTAGCGACTGGAAGACGCTCGATGAACTGCCGGGCGGTGGACGGCGCAAATTCGTGTTGAGCTGGGTGTGGCATCCAAAAGCGCTGCCGCTGGCCGTGCCCGCGGCGACCGTGCACATGGCGGCAATGCGCGGCATGGATGTCGTCGTGTTGCGCCCGGAAGGATTTGCGCTGCCCGCTGCGATCATGGACAAGGCGCGCGGCGCGGCCGCGGATAACGGCGGCACGCTGACGGAAACCGCCGACCGCGCCCAAGCCCTTGCCGGCGCCCACGTGGTGTATGCAAAGGAGTGGGGCAGCACGCGCAGCTATGGCGATGAACTCGCGGACCAGGCGCAGCGCCGCTCGCTGAAGCACTGGTGCCTGCGCAACGACTGGCTCGAGCACGTCGCCGACGATTGCCGTGTGATGCACTGCCTGCCCGTGCGCCGCAACAGCGCGATTGCCGATGAAGTGCTCGACGGGCCGCGCAGCATCGTGCTGCGGCAGGCCTACAACCGCATGCCGGCGCAGATGGCCGTGCTGCACCAACTGCTCAACGCCTGAAGGAGCCCTGCGCCCTCATGAAACTGCACCCCACCGACCAGGTCGCCACGATTCGCGCGCTGCGCGCCGCCGCGCCGTATATCCGCATGTACAAGGGGCGCACCTTCGTCATCAAGGCGGGCGGCGCCGTGTTCGGCGACGCGCAGATGACGCGCGCGCTGATCGAACAGATCGCGATCCTGCACTACCTCGGCATACGCGTCGTCATGGTCCACGGCGGCGGACCGCAACTCACCGAAGTCACGGAAGCGATGGGCGTGCCGACGCGCATGGTCCAGGGTCGTCGCATCACCGATGAAAAATCAATCGATGCGACATCGATGGTGCTCAATGGGCTGATCAACACGCGCATCCTGGCCATCTGCCGCGAACTGCAGATCGATGCGGTCGGCCTGTCGGGCGTCGATGCATCGCTCGTGCAGGCGCATCGGCGCCCGCCGGTGAAATTGCAGCCCGGCGACGCGGGCACCGTCGATTTCGGGTTCGTCGGCGACATCGATCGCATCGACACCAACGTGATCCGCAAGCAGCTCGACAGTGGCTTGATGCCGGTCATCAGTCCCCTGTCGGCGGACGCGCAAGGGCAACTGCTCAACATCAATGCGGACACCGTTGCGGCCGCGATCGGCGCGGCGCTCCAGGCCGAGAAGTTGATCCTGTGCACGGGCGCGCCGGGCATCCTCGATGACATCAATGACCCGGGTTCAGTAATCTCATACACCGATCTTGCGGGCTTGAGGCGCCTGCGCGAGGCCGGCAAGATCAATGACGGCATGCTGCCGAAGGCGCTGGCCATCGAGGATGCGATCAGCGGCGGCGTCCGCCGGGTGCATGTGATCGGCTACCGCTCGCCCGATGCGATCCTTGCCGAGGTGTTCACCAACGAGGGCAAGGGAACGCTGATCGTCGCCGACATCAAGGCGCTGAGCAGCGCCGAACAGGAATCCGGCGGCGGCCACGCTGTCGACTAGCGGTCGGCTGTAGACTAGCGATCGTGAACTCGCCCACCGCACCGCCGCCGTCCGAACGGCTGAATACGCGCGCGGCGGGCGTAGTCGGTCTCGCGGTGATGTGCAGCCGCGTGCTCGGATTGATTCGCGAGCAGATCTGCGCGGCGTTGTTCGGCGGCGGCGGCGCGATGGACGCGTTCACCGCGGCCTTCCGGATTCCAAATCTGCTGCGCGACCTGTTCGCGGAAGGCGCGCTTTCGACGGCGTTCGTCACCACGTTCAGCAAGACCGCCGCGCGCAGCAACGACGCGGCAGCATGGCGGCTGGCGAACAAGATTGCGACGATGGCCGCGGTGGTGCTCGGCGCCTTGTGCGTGCTGGGCATCATCTACTCACCGCAGCTCGTGGCGACGCTCGCGCCGGGATTTCCGCCGGAGAAAGCGGCGCTGACGGTGAAGCTCACGCGCATCATGTTCCCGTTCATCCTGCTGGTGTCGCTGGCCGCGCTGGTCATGGGCATGCTCAATGCTAAAAACGTCTTCGGCATGCCGGCGATGGCCTCGAGTTTCTTCAACATCGGTTCGATCGTCGGCGGCGTCGGCTTCGGCTACTGGCTCGATCCGCAATTCGGTCCGCTCGCGCTGGTTGGCCTTGCCCTGGGCACGCTCATCGGCGGTGGATTGCAGCTCGGCGTGCAGCTGCCGCGGCTCCATCGCCTCGGTTTCCGCTACCACCCGGACTTCCAATGGCGCGATCCAGGCGTGATGGCCGTGCTGGCGCTGATGGGCCCGTCGGTGATTGCCGCGAGCACGACGCAGATCAATGTCCTGATCAATTCGGTATTCGCCTCGCAACTCGGCGATGGACCGATTTTCTGGCTGGCGATTGCGTTTCGGCTGATGCAGCTGCCGCTCGGCCTGTTTGGCGTTGCGCTCGGCACCGTGACGCTGCCGCTGCTGTCGCGCCTGGCCGTCAGCGGCGACATGGGCGCATTCCGCGGCGAGCTGTCGCGCGGCATGCGGTTGGGCTTCCTGCTGACGATTCCCTGCACGGTCGGCCTGATGCTGCTGGCGGAGCCGATCGTTTCGGTGCTGTACGAGCACGGCCGCTTTGGCGCCTGGCAAGCGGGCGAAGCGGCCGGTGCACTGCGTTTCTATGCGATAGGCCTGGCCGGATATGCGGCGCTCAAGGTGCTGGTCAACGCCTTTTATGCGCTCGACCAGCGGCGCACGCCCATGTACACGAGTTTCGTCGCAGTGGCGCTGAACCTGCTGCTCAACTGGATTTTTACGCGTCACCTGGGCTGGGGTCATCGCGGCCTGGCGCTGTCGACCGGCTGCGTGGCGAGCGCGAATTTCCTGCTGCTGTACTGGCTGATGCGCCGGCACCTGAAGCGCCTCGAGACCCGCCGCATGTCGGCGTTGCTGGCGAAAGTGCTGCTGGCGAGCTTAAGCCTGGCGCTGGTTTGCCTGGCTTCGCAGCACTGGCTGCTGGGCGGGTGGGCGCAGCTGAATTTCATATCCCGCTTAAGCCTGCTGCTGCTGACGATCGCCGCGTCGATCGCGGCATTCCTCGCCTGCGGCACGGCGCTGCGTATCGAGGAGCTGCAGGACCTGATGCTGGCGGTGAACCGCCGTGCCCATCGCGGGCGATGATGTGCAAGGCTGAAATGATACGTATACGCATCAATACACGCCATTACATGTCCTTTGACCCATATATGAAACTTTACTGGCTCGTCAAGTGGCACGGACTATCATGGGTCCGACTTCGCCATCGCGGATCCGCATGAGCAGACTCTGGGACAAAGGCGCGCCGCTCGACGAGCGGGTGCTGCGATATACAGCCGGTGAAGACCACGCGCTCGACGAGCGTTTGGTGGAATACGACGTGCGCGCCTCGCTCGCCCATACGGACATGCTCCACGCTCAAGGCTTGCTCAGTGCGCCGGACGCCACCGCAATCCGCACCGGGCTTCGTGAACTGGGCGATGCTCATGCGCGCGGCGAATGGCGCATCAGCCTCGAGGACGAGGACGGCCAGACCGCGCTCGAGAAGCGCCTGACCGCGCGCATCGGCGCGGCCGGCGGGCGCGTCCATCTGGGCCGTTCCCGCAACGACCAGGTGCTGACGGCATTGCGGTTGTACATGCGCGAGACGCTCACCGAACTGGCCTCCGGTGCCGAAGCGGCTGCGGCCGCGCTTGATCGCCTGGGCGCGCGCCAGGGCGCGGTCGCCCTGCCCGGTTACACCCACATGCAGCAGGCCATGCCCAGTTCGGTCGCGCTGTGGGCGGGCGGGTTCGCCGCCGAACTGCGCGATGACGCAGAGGGCCTGCGCGACGCACAGCGCCGCCCGGGGCGCAATCCGCTCGGCTCGGCGGCTGGCTTCGGCACGCCTGGGCTGCCGCTCGATCGCGCCGCGACGACGCAATCGCTCGGCTTCCAGTCCACGCAAGAGCCGGTGACTGCGGCACAGCTCTCGCGCGGCAAGGCAGAGGCGCAACTGCTGTTCGAAGTCACGATGCTGATGCAAGACCTCGGTAAGCTTGCGGCCGACCTGCTGCTGTTCTGTACGCAGGAATTTGCCTTCGTCGACCTGCCCGAGGCTTTCATGACCGGCTCGTCGATCATGCCGCAGAAGCGCAATCCGGATGTCTTCGAACTGCTGCGCGGCCGGGGCGCGACGGCGCTCGCCTGCCTGACCGAGGCGCTCGCGCTGTGCGCGAAACTCCCGTCGGGATACCAGCGCGACCTGCAGCTGCTGAAGGCGCCACTGTTCCGCGGCATTGACCTGGCGCAGCAAAGCCTCGACATCGCTGTGCCGGCGATCGATGCACTGCAGTTCAATCCGGCTACTATCCGCATCGATCCCGCGGTGCATGCCGCCCGTGAAGCCTTCGCGCTCGTGGTCAGCGAGGGACTGCCATTCCGCGACGCCTACCGGCGCATAGCGGCAAGATTCGCGCGCAGCGGGCGCAAAGGATCCGGCTCATGAACGTCAACGTCGGCACCGTCGCGCCCCAGGCACCGCCTGCAGGTCTGGTGAACTATGTGCACCTGATTTACGGCTTGCACGCCTGCGCGGTACTGACCGGTATTTTCACCACCTCGAGCATCGCGGGCCGTTTCCTGTTCGGATTGCCCTCGATCATCGCGGTGATCCTTAACTACGCGCGCCGCAATGAAGCGCGCGGCACCTGGCTCGAATCGCACTTCGACTGGCAGATCCGCACGTTCTGGTACGCGCTGCTGTGGATCGTCGTGACGCTGCTGGTC
>JBOHZW010000360.1:0-6338 GCA_050738715.1 Steroidobacteraceae bacterium
CTGGGCTGATTCGAAGGCCGACCCCGGCCGGTGGTGGAGGGGGTAGGATTCGAACCTACGAAGGCGTAAGCCGGCAGATTTACAGTCTGCTCCCGTTGGCCGCTTGGGTACCCCTCCCAAGAAAAAACGAGCCGCGTATTCTGATTTCGCGACTGCGGGGTGTCAATGCAGATTTCGGGCCAAGTGGAGCTTTTTTCGCGCTGCGTCAGCGCACTGGACCAACCGGCAACCCGGCCACCTTTACCGGTGCCGGCTATTGAGGTAGCTGTCGACGGCCGCGCGCAATGCGGGAGCCGCCTCTGGGCTGGCCGAAAAATCGAGGTCGATCATGCCGAGGTCGTCCATCAGCGCGCGGATTTCCATCGGCGCGGTCTTTCCCTTGTACTGAACATTGAATTGCCAGGCCTTCGGCTGGTCGGCCTTCAACGCGCCGATATCCTGCTCGACCCGGCTGACCTCGGTCGCCCCGAATCCGCCGGTGAACAACTTGCTGACCTGGTGCAATACGGCCGGGGCGTACTTGGCGTCGAAACTGGTCGTGACCCGGACAGCGTCAGCCGCTTCGGCCCTCTGGACCGAAAAACAGCACAAGATCGCGCCCATTAACGCCACGATCAACGAAGATCGGTTCCATCTCGTGCTCTTTGGGCGCATTTTGTTTGCAAGCAGTGTGTCCATACTCCTTATTATAGCAGCAGCGCCTCGGCGGGCGACATCAGCCGCCAGGCGCCGGGACGAAGCGCCTCCGGAAGCGTCACCCGGCCATAGCGAAGCCTGGCCAAGCGGCTGACTTCGAAGCCCACTTCCTGCCAAAGCCGCCGGACCTCCCGGTTTCGACCCTCCCGGAGCGTGACCCGAAACCAGCTATGGCTGTCGCTGTGGCCCCCGGCTTCGATACGCTCGAAGCTCGCCGGCCCGTCCTCGAGTTGCACTCCGCGCTGGAGCCGGTCGATCACCTCAGGTCCCGGACGGCCATGTACGCGCACCAGGTATTCGCGTTCGACCTCGGCTGACGGGTGCATGAGCCGGTGGGCCAGCGCGCCATCATTCGTAAACAGCAACAGGCCCGTGGTGTTCACATCGAGCCGGCCGATGACGACCCAGCGGCCGCTGGGAGGTGGCGGCAATCGATCGAACACGGTTGGCCTGCCGGACGGATCGCGGCGCGTGGTCACCTCGCCCTGAGGCTTGTGGTACACGAGCACGGCACGTTCCGAAGGCGCAGCCTGCACGAGTGGATGGCCATCGAGCCGGATGTCGGCATCCGCCGCGGCTCGATCGCCCAGCTGCACGACCCTGCCATCGAGCGTGACGCGCCCGTCGCGAATCCACTGCTCGATCTCGCGGCGCGAGCCATGCCCGGAATTCGCCAGCAGTTTCTGGATTCGCTCCACGCGTCGAGCCTCGGCGCTCGCGGCGGCCTATCGCGACGGCAGCGATATCTTGCGGAACAACTCGCCCGCGCCGTCGCCATCGCGCGCCTCGATGGCGCGATCGATCAACTGGTGCGTGAGGTGCGGGCCGAACAGTTGCATGAAGTCGTAGGCGAAATTGCGCAGCAATGTGCCGCGGCGGAATCCGACCCAGGTCGTATGTATCGGGAACAGGTGCGAGGCGTCGAGTACGACGAGGTCGGCGTCGTGGGCGGGCTCGATCGCGACACTGGCGACGATGCCGACGCCCAACCCGAGGCGCACGTAGGTCTTGATGACGTCGGAATCGCGCGCCGTCAGCGCGACTTTCGGTGTCAGCCCTTCACGCGAAAACACGGTATGGAGCGATGATGCGCCCGAGAAGCTGAAAACATAGGTGACGAGAGGGTATTTCACCAGCTCGGCCAGCGTGAGTTTGCCTTTGGAGGCCAGCGGATGATGCTTGGGCACGATCACCTGCCGGTGCCAGCGGTACACCGGCAACAACACCAGGCCCGGAAACAGGCCATCGGAACCGGTCGCGATCGCGAGCTGCACGCGATCGGTCGCAACCATTTCGGCAATCTGCTCCGAAGTGCCCTGGTGCAAATGCAGCTCGACTTCCGGATAGCGCTCGCGAAACGCCTGCACGACCGGCGGCAGCACGTACCGCGCCTGCGTATGGGTCGTCGCGATCGACAGGGTGCCACGGCTGTCCTGGTTCAGGTCGGCCGCGACGGCCTTGAGGCTGTCGATCTCGGCCAGCGCGCGCGTCGCATACTCGAGCACGCGAGTACCTTGCGGCGTGATGCGCGAAAATGCGCGTCCTTCGCGCACGAACAGGTCGAAACCCAGTTCGCGCTCGAGCGCCTTGAGCGCGCGGCTGATCGCTGGCTGCGAGGTGCCGAGCGCCGAGGCGGCCTGCGTCACCGACAACCCATGCCGCGCAATGGCCACCGCATATTGAAGCTGGTGAAAATTCATCGACGTCATGATCCGCGTTTATTGCGTGGATCTGATTATAACAACGCGTTATCAGCCAATGGCCTTTTCTTTATCGCTTGGCCACTACCGGCAGTATTAAAGTGCTCGGATGATTTACGACAATATCCTCGGCACCATCGGCCGCACTCCGATCGTACGCATCCAACGGCTCGCCCCAGCGGGTGTGACGATGTACGTGAAGTGCGAATTCTTCAACCCAATGAGTTCGGTCAAGGACCGCCTCGCGATCGGCATCATCGAAGACGCCGAACGTCGCGGTGAATTAAAACCCGGCCAGACCGTCGTCGAAGCCACCTCCGGCAACACCGGCATCGCATTGGCGATGGTGTGCGCCGCGAAGAGTTATCCGTTCGTCGCCGTCATGGCAGAGACCTTTTCGATCGAGCGCCGCAAGATCATGCGCATGCTCGGCGCGAAGGTAATCCTGACGCCAGGAGCCGAACGCGGCACCGGCATGGTCCGCAAGGCCGCCGAACTCGCCGAGAAAAACGGTTGGTTCCTGGCGCGCCAGTTCGAGAACCCGGCGAACCCGGCCTACCACCGCAGCACGACCGGTCCCGAGATCGTCGCAGACTTCGTCGGCAAGCGGCTCGATTTCTTCGTCACCGGATGGGGCACCGGCGGCACGCTGACCGGCGCCGGCGAAGTGATCCGACTTGCGCGACCCGACGTGCGTATCATCGTCGCGGAACCGGAAGCAGCGGCGCTGCTGTCCGGCAAGCCATTCGCGCCTCACAAAATCCAGGGCTGGACACCGGATTTCGTGCCGGCCGTGCTGAACCGCAATGTTGCCGACCGCATCGTCACGGTGACCGACGCCGAAGCCATCGCAAACGCACGCGCGCTTGCCGCCAAGGAAGGCATCTTCGTCGGCATCTCGAGCGGTGCAACGTTTGCCGCCGCGCTCAAGGTCGCTTCGGAAGCTGGCCCCGGTACAACCGTGCTCGCGATGCTGCCCGATACCGGCGAGCGTTACCTCTCGACCGCGCTGTTCGAAGGAATTCCGGATGGGTCCGATCCGGAAAGCTGAGTCGCGCGTGGTCGACGCGTCGCGCACGCAGCCCGCAGCAGCGAACGCGGTCGATGCAGCGCCCAACAGCATCGGATTGCCCGATCCCTTCGCGATGTATCGCGGTGGCGTGCTGCGCGGCGGCCGCATTGCCTACGAGAGCTGGGGCAAGCTGAACGCAGCGCGCGACAACGCAGTCTTGCTGTTCACCGGATTGTCTCCGTCGGCGCATGCGGCGGCCACGACGGGGAACCCGTCGCCGGGCTGGTGGCAGCGCATGATCGGACCCTCGCTCGCGATCGACACCAGCCGCTACTTTGTGTTGTGCGTGAATTCAATCGGCAGCTGCTTCGGATCGAGCGGGCCGGCGAGCATCGATCCGGCTACGGGCGAGCGTTACCGCCTCGATTTTCCCGAAGTAGCGGTGGAAGACATCGCGCGCTGCGGTTACGAGACCGCGCGCGCGCTCGGCATCGAGCGGCTCGACGTCGTCATGGGCGCGTCGCTCGGCGGTTCGGTGGTCGCGGCCTTTGCCGCGCTGTTTCCTGCAGGGGCGCGGCGCCTGGTCAGCATCTCGGGGTCGGGCGGCGCCTCACCATTTGCGATCGCGCTGCGCTCGGTGCAGCGCGAGGCGATACTGCGCGACCCGGACTGGCAGGGCGGCAATTACGCACCGGACCATCCGCCGCGTAACGGCATGCGCCTGGCGCGCAAGCTCGGCACGATCACCTATCGCTCGGCCACCGAATGGCGGCAGCGTTTCGGCCGCGAACCGCTGGCCGGCAATGCATTACGCGCGAGTCCGTTCGCGCCGCGCTTCGCGGTCGAAGGTTATCTCGAGGCGCAGGCCGAACGCTTCGTGCGCGTCTATGACCCGAATTGCTACCTGTACCTGTCGCGCGCGATGGACCGCTTCGACCTGGCCGAACACGGTGGCTCGTACCGCGCCGCGCTCGAGCGGACCCGGGCCGAGCGCGTGCTCGTGATCGGCGTCGAGAGCGACCTGCTGTATCCGATCCACGAGCAGGCGGCACTGGCCGAGGCCTTTGAACTCTCGGGCGTGCCGACCCATTTCACGCGCATGCCTTCGCTCGAAGGGCACGACGCCTTCCTGGTCGACATTCCGCGCTTCGACGCCGCGATCCGCGCCTTTTTGGCATAAGGCGTCCCGGCGCCTGGGGGGCCCCGCCCCTCCAAGCCATTGGTTCGACTGTGAAATGGTTCACAAGGCGAACAATTCATGTGCTTGTAACACCGCTGTCTCTTGCAGTGCATACATTATCGGATATCATATCGTTCGTAGAGCAAACGATATTGGTTGCCTACTTAATCTGTACTGCAAGGAGCACTAGCATGGACGAACTGAACTTCAAGCCCGCGGCCGCAGGTGGCATCGCTGGGGACAAGACAGTGTCGGTGCCGGCGCTCGATCAGGGCGCGGCGGCGACCGGCACGGTGCGCGGCATTTCGCAGGTCCGGCAGCAACGCCGGCGCCTGAATGTGCTGCGCTTCGCGACCGATTCGGGCTTCCGCCCGTTCCGCGTCTATTAACCGAAGCTGACAGCAAGACGCCCGCGACGAGCCCTGGATCAGGGTTTCGTCGCGGGCGTTTGACTGCGCGCGGGTGTTATTTCCAGCAGCCGGTGGAATCAGCCGGCGTGCGTGCGCCCTGGTCGTCCACGGTGAAGATGCGGCACACAACAGGCTTGTCGATGGCCTGCGCGCCGGTCGCTACGGCCTGCACCGTATAGGTGTTAGCCGTCGCTGCCACGAAGCTGATCGTGTAGTAACCGTTGAGCGTCACTCCGCCCGCGGTCAGGCTCGTGACACCCAATCCGCCCGAAGCCGCCGGGGCGATGACTGTCGCCATGGCCGTAGCGTACTGGTTGTTCTGGACGTAATACCGTTCCTGCGCCGACTGGATCTGCATCAACGCGATGCGCCCTTCGGTGCGGTTGGTCCGCAGCATGTAGCTTCGATAGTTGGCCGTGGCGATCGTCGCCAGGATGGCTACGACCGCGACCACGATCATGAGCTCGATCAGCGAGAAGCCGTGCGTGCTGCGGTATTTCATATATTTGCGTGTGTACATCATGTTGGCGACCTTAGGCAGACTAGTTGGCCATGCCTTCGCGCCAGTACGTCTTGCGACGCTGGTTGAAGTTGGTGCAGACGCTCAGGACCTCGACGCCCGACAAGCAGGCGACCTGGCCACTGCCGCTGCCATTACCGTTGCCACCGCCACCGCCGCCCGGATCGGGCGCCGGGAACAGGAACGCCGTTTCCGGCGCGATGCCGCCCTGACGCAGGTCCTGGCTGCGCTCATCCGCGGTCAGCGTGCCATCGTTGTTGCGGTCGAGCGTCGGCGAGCCGCTGAACACGTTGATCGCGTACACGCGATTCGTGCCGGTGCCGATGCCGGTGCACGGATCGGTCGATGGCAGCGTATTGGGCGTATAGGTCGTGAAGATCACCTGGTCGCTGAACGTGCGCGAGGGCGTCAACGACTTCTCGCCCGCCGTCCAGTCCGGGTGTGTATTCAGGTCGAGCTGCCAGCCGAGGATGTCGGGCGCCAGCATCGGGTTGGGTGTCGCGGTGATGTCGATGAGCTTGACGGCGGCGCCAGCGCTGCTCAGCGCGTCACGCGTGAGCGCCAGGCTGTTGAACGCGGTCTGCGTCATCGGTGTAAAGCCGTTGTAGTCACGGATTTCGTAGAAGCGGTCATGCACGTTGTTGTCGAGCGGGTGCCCGCGGTAGCCCGAGCCCAGCGCGATGCTGAGGAAGGGCTTGATGAGCGGCTTCTCTTCGGCGGCCAGGTCGGGCACGCTGTAGAAACGACGCACATCGGCGGCGGCATGCACGGCGTCGTCCTTGGTGCCGAGCGAGGCGAGCACGCCGCCGGCCACCAGGCC
>JBOHZW010000361.1:0-1896 GCA_050738715.1 Steroidobacteraceae bacterium
CGCTTGCGGAATACATTGGCGGGCGCCCGCGGCGGCAGAGGATGAGGGCGCGGCCAGCGCGAACGCCAGTATTCCGCAAGCGCATGTACCCCAAGCCTGCGTGTAGGGCTACACCCGCTTAATCCGCCCCACCTCCACCCCGATTCCATCCGATCTCCATACGGTCTGCATCGGCGCATCACGCGATGCGTCGAGACTGCAAGCGTCGCTCGCAATCCGTAGGAGTACGTTCGATGCTTCGCAAGATCTTCCGCACTGGTTGGCTGCGGTATGTGCCCGCCATCCTCGCCCTGCTGGCGCCGGGCTTCGCACCGGCGGATGAGTCCGCCGCGCCGCCGCCGCCGCAATCACCGTACTTCCAGGTCAGCGACGATTCCGGCGTCGATCATTTTCCGCTGAAGGACACCCGCGTCACGGCCGAGCTCAACGGCGTGATCGCGAGCGTCCACGTGCACCAGCGTTACCGGAACGAGGGCACCAAGGCACTCAACGCGAAATACATTTTCCCCGGATCGACCGGCGCGGCGGTCAACGCGATGGTCATGACGATCGGCGATCGGCGCATCCGCGCCCAGATCAAGGAAAAGGAGCAGGCACACAAGATGTTCGAGGCCGCGAAGGCGGCCGGGCAGACGGCCTCCTTGCTGGCGCAGAAGCGGCCCAACGTGTTTTCGATGGACGTGGCCAACATCGCGCCGAACTCCGAGGTGGAAGTCGAACTCGACTACACCGAGTTTCTCTCCGCAAGCGATGGCGAATACCGCTTTGTCTATCCGGGTGTCGTTGGCCCGCGCTATGGCGGCGGCGCCGAGTCGATCGACCTGCCGACCGCATGGGTCAGCAATCCGTACCTGCATGCGCTCGAGGCCGGACCGACCAGCTTCGATATCAGCGTGACGCTGAACTCACCGCTCCCGCTGCACGACGTGCAGTGCGCGACGCACAAGATCCAGACGCGCTGGAACGGTGCGAACAGCGGCACGATCAGCCTCGACGAGTCGAAGCAAACCGCCGGCAACCGCGATTTCATCCTGCGCTACCGCTTGCAGGACAACGCGATCGTGTCGGGACTGACGCGCTTCAGCGCCGGTGGTGAAAATTATTTCATGCTGCAGGCCGAGCCGCCGCAGCGCACGATGCTTGCGGAAATTCCACCGCGCGAATACCTGTTCATACTCGATGTATCCGGATCGATGAGCGGCTTCCCGCTCGACACCGCGCGCTCGCTGATCAACCACCTGTTGGCGACACTGCGGCCGCGCGACAGCTTCAACATCCTGTTCTTTGCCGGCGGCTCGACGACGTTGGCGCCCCAGGCGCTGCCGGCGACGCCGGAAAACCTGGCGCGTGCGCAGCAGATGTTGCAGCAGACCGAAGGCGGCGGCGGCACCGAGTTGCTGCCCGCGCTCCAGAAAGCGCTTGCGATGCCGGTCGCTGCAGGCATCTCACGCAGCCTGGTGCTGATCACCGACGGCTACGTCGATGTCGAGGCCAGCGCATTCAGGCTCGTGGACGACAACCTCGGCCGCAACAATCTCTACGCCTTTGGCATCGGCTCCTCGGTCAATCGCTTCCTGATCGAAGGGCTTGCGAAGGTAGGCCGCGCCGAATCGTTTGTCGTCACGAATGAGGAGGACGCCACGCGCGAGGCCGAGCGGTTCCGCGACTACGTATCGGCGCCATTGCTGACGAACATCGGGGTGAGTGGGCGCGATGTCGAGGTCTACGACACCGAGCCGCGCACGCAACCCGACTTGCTCGCGCGCCGGCCGGTGCTGGTGTTGGGCAAGTACCGCAACGCCGGCGCGCACGCGACGATCGAATTGTCCGGCGTCACTGGCACTGGCCCGCAGGCCTGGGATTTCGCGTTGGCCGCAAGTTCACGCGATGAATCAT
>JBOHZW010000362.1:0-5459 GCA_050738715.1 Steroidobacteraceae bacterium
GCGCAAGGCGGTGTGGGTGCTCGATCGCCCGAATCCGGCCGGGCGCCCCGTCGAGGGACTGCTGCTCGATGCGGGCTGGGAAAGTTTCGTCGGCGCCGGCGCCATGCCGATGCGCCACGGCCTGACCATCGGTGAGATGGCACGCTGGTTTGTCGCGACGCTCAAGCTCGATGTCGAGCTGCGCGTGATCGAGATGCAGGGCTGGGATCCTTCCGCCGCGCCCGGTTACGGTTGGCCGCTGCACGAACGCAGCTGGGTCAACCCGAGTCCGAACGCGCCGAACCTGTCGATGGTGCGCTGCTACGCCGGCACCGTGATGATCGAAGGCACGACGCTGTCTGAGGGCCGCGGTACGACACGCCCGCTCGAGCTCGTCGGCGCCCCCAGGTTCGACGCACTCGCCACGCTCAAATGGGTGGAAAAGTTTTCACCGCAATGGCTTGCCGGCTGCACGCCGCGCGTCTGCTGGTTCGAACCGACCTTCCACAAGCATGTCGGCGAGTTGTGCGACGGCATACAGCTTCACGTCGATGCGCCCGCCTACCAACAAGCGCACTTCCGTCCCTGGCGCCTGATCGCCGCAATCCTGAAAGCGCAGCTCGCGTTGCAACCAGAGCGCGTGCTGTGGCGCGATTTCCCTTATGAGTATGAACTGCAGCGGCTCGCGTTCGACGTGATCAACGGCGGAGCGCGCCTGCGACAGTGGATCGAGGATCAGCGCGCCAGCGCCGCCGATCTCGACGCCCTGACGGAGACGGAAGAGCGCGCCTGGCGAGAAGCGCGCGCCGCAGCGGAGCTATATCGGGGCTAGTCCTGCGCTCCTGCGCCGACCGCGACCCAGGCGAGATCGGCGTTTGATACCGATTCCAGCTTGAAACCCTTCGCCGCGGCAATCATGCGCGTCAGCGCCTGGCCGATCGGCATCGCCGGCTTGGAGACGCCGCGGGCCTGCTTGATGAAGCGCACCGGGTTGATGCGCGCGACGACGTAGTTGCGCAGGTAAGGTGACTTGAAGCCGCGCGTCGTCAGTGCGGCGATGATGCGCTTGACCTCAATGTCGATGGCGGCGAGCCGTGACGCGTATCCTTCGCGTTCACGCAGCGACACGGTGAGCGTGCGATCGCTGAAGCGATCAACTTTCCGCAGCAGCGAACTGTAGGCGCCGCCGGCGAAGCGCGAATTCTTCTCGTACAGGATGCCGAGCGTCAGCAGTTCGGCCGTCTCGAACTGGTCTGCATATTGCGTCTCGCGCGCAGCGCGGTCGCGCTTCGCGAGATTGCGCGCCATGCGAATGACCTCGAGGCTCCTATCCTTCAGGTTGTGCGCCTTCTCGGTGTTGAGCGCGAGGATGCGAAACGCCAGCGTTTCATCCGGACAGATCAGCGCGGTGATCTGCTGCAGGCCCAGCACTTTTGCAGAGGCCAGGCGATGGCGGCCGTTCGGCGTCCACAGCAAGCCTTCCTGCCCGCGCACGACAATCAGTGGATCGAGGAACGCGCCGGCTTGATCAATTTTCTCGGCGAGGCGTTTGGTATGAGTGGGCGAGAGATCGCGCTGGAACGGCGTCGGTTGCACGGCGGCGAGGGGCACCGTCGCCAGCAGCAGCGCGCGGCCGCCAAGCGGATCACGGTAACCGCCGATCACTGCGCCGCCCGCGGTCTCGACCAGCTGCACCAGTCCGGTGAGATCGGCGTGCTCGCGTGGCAGCGCGATCTCACTGCCCGCCAGTCCGCGACTGCGGGCCGCCGGTTTCAGGCGACGGCGCGAGTTCACTTTCTTGCCGCGCGCAGCCGACTTTGTCTTTGCCTTCGCCTGTGACTTAGCTTTTGCCATGTGATCTCCGTGTCAGGGCCCGATGCCGCGCGACAAGCCCCAGAGTCGCAGGTATTTGCGCCGTACGTAGCCGGCTTCGGCGATATGGAACATCCAGCCACGCCACCCATCGAGCACGCCGAGCTTGATGAATAAACCGCGGAACATTCGCCAGGCCGGATTGAACAACACCTGCGCGACGCTGCCGCGCCGCCCTGCCGCATGCATCTGCGTGGCCATCAGGCTGGCGTAGCGATCGAGCTTAGCGAGTTGGTCATCGAGGTTACGGTAGGCGTAGTGTTCGAGCGGCGCCGCAATCGCGCCGACCGCGCCGTCGACGACGATCTTTTCGTGCACCTCGTATCCGGACCAGCGCGCGGCATGTCGATCAAACAACCGTACCTGCCGGTCGGGCCACGCGTTGCCATGGCGCAGGAACTTGCCAAAGTATTCCGTCAGGCGCGGAATGCTGTAGCCACGCGCTCCGGTGAAACCGTTGACGCGCAGCCGCTCGATCTCCGTGCGCAGCGCCACCGTCACCACCTCGTCGGCGTCAATCGACAGTACCCATTCGCATGACGCGGCGTCGGTGGCGAACTGCTTCTGCGAACGGTAGCCCGGCCAATCGCGCTCGATGACGCGCGCGCCGAGACCTGCGGCGATCTCGCGGGTGCCATCGGTCGAATGCGAATCCACGACGATGATCTCGTCGCAGAAGCGCACGGCTTCGATGCACGCGCCGATGCGCGCGGCTTCGTTGCGCGTGATGATGCAGGCGGCAAGCTTCACGGACGGGATCATGGCGTGGTTGGCGGGATGCCGCGCCTCAGAGGGCGCGCTCTCCATCGGCAATGCGCACCATTTTCTTGCCGCGATTCTCGCCGCGAAAGATCGACGCCAGCGCAGCCGGGGCATGATCGAGGCCGTCCTCGATATCCTCGTGGAATACCAGCACGCCTTCCTGGTTCCAGCGCGCGAGCTGCGTGATCACTTCCGGAAAGCGCAGCAGGTGATCGAAGATGAGAAATCCCTCGTAATGCAGGCGCTTGCTCAGCACGCTGCGCTCGCGGCGCGGCCCGCTGGGCCACGGCTCCCACGATGCGACGGCGGCGGTGCCGCATTGCACGACGCGGCCGCGCAGGTTCATCAATGGCCACACGGCATCGGCGATCGCGCCGGCCGTATTGTCGAAAAAGACATCGACGCCCTGCGGGCACAACGCCTGCAGATTGCCCGCGTCCAGACCCGTGTGGTAATTCAATGCCGCGTGGTAGCCGAATTCCGCGAGGCACTGCCGCACCTTGTCGTCGCTCCCGGTGAGGCCGGCGACGCGGCAACCCTGGCGCCGCGCGAATTGCCCGACCAGGCTCCCGACCGCGCCGGCGGCGGTCGAGACCAATACTGTTTCGCCGGCGCGAGGCTGGCCGAGTTCGGTGAGCGCGAGGTAAGCGGTCACGCCGCAGATGCCGAACAGGCCCGCTCCGGCGCTCACGCCGCCCTGCTCCGGATTCACACGGGCGATCACCTGCGTTTCGGCGGCCGCGCAATAGTCCTGCCAGCCGAACCACCCAAACAGGTATTCGCCGACGGCGAACTTTGCATTGCGCGAGTCGGTGACGAGGCCCACGCCAAGCGATCGCATCACCGCACCGGTCGCAACCGGCTCGGAATAGCCCGCACCGCTGAGCCAGCCGCGCTGCGCCGGGTCGATCGACAGGAAGTGATTGCGCACGAGGAACTGCGCTTCGCCCATTTCCGGCAGCGGCTGATCATCGCGCCGGAAATGCTCCGGCCCCGGCGTGCTCTCGGGGCGGTGATCGAGCACGATGCGGCGGTTGAGATCCGGCATGCCGCGTCAGCGATTCAGCGCCGCTGCACGCGCCAAAGTCTTTTCCGCCAGGCGCAGGTGCGGAATATCCACCATGCGTCCGTCGAACGACAGCGCCGCCGCACCAGGATGGGCCGCGAACAGCTCGACGATGCGCCGCGCCTGCGCCAACTCCGCCGCGCTCGGCGCGAAGCACTCGTTGATGATCGCGACCTGGTCGGGATGGATCGCGAGCTTGCCCGTGAAACCGTCACGGCGCGCTCGTTCGCAACTGGCCCGCAGTCCGTCATGGTCGCGAAAATCAGCGTGCAACGTATCGATCGCGGCGACGCCGGCGGCACCGGCGCCAAACAGGCATAGCGAGCGCACGAATTGAAACGGAGGCGTCCACGCGCCGTCGGCCTCGCGGCTCGCGGTCGCGCCAATTACCGTGCCCAGGTCTTCAGCGCCCCACGTCAATCCCGCGAGCCGCGCCCCCACCTGCGCGAAGCCGCCCATCGCAAACAGCGCGGCCGGGGTTTCCGTTGCAATCGGCAGAATGCGGATCGAGCCTGGGCGCAATCCATGGCCATGTTCGAGTTCATCGAGCCTCAGGCTAAGCGCGACGGCATCGGCCGGCGAGCGCGTTTTCGGTTGCACGATGCCGGCCGGCGCTGCCGCTGCAATGGCATCGAGATCATCTTCGGCGAGCGCGGATTGCAGCGGATTGATGCGCACCCACAATTGCGGACTCAAGCGCGAGGCGGGCGGCGCTGCCGAAGTCGTGGTGTGCGCGCGCAAGTACTCGTGTACGCGGACGCGCGCACTGGCCTTCTGATCGGGCGCGACGGAATCCTCGAGATCGAGGATCACGACGTCCGCCCCGCATTGCTCGATCCTGGCCAGCTTCCGGTCGCTGTCGCCCGGGACGAATAGCCAGGAGCGCGCGCTCACGCCTGCGGTTTCCGCAGCATCAGCGCCGAGCGCTTGCAACTCGCGACCAGCACGTCGTGCTGGTTGAAGGCGCGGTGCGCGAAGATGACGATGCCATTGTCCGGGCGCGAACGGCTGTCGCGCAGCTCGAGCACCTCGGTTTCGCAACGCACCGTGTCGCCGTGGAATAGCGGCTTCGGGAAGCGCACTTCATCCCACCCGAGGTTTGCCACCGTCGTGCCGAGTGTCGTGTCGCCGACCGAAACGCCGACCATCAGGCCGAGCGTGAACACGCTGTTGACGACGCGCTGGCCAAATTCCGATTGCGTGCGGCAATACTCGGCGTCGAGATGGAGCGCTGCCGGATTGTGCGTCAGCGTCGAGATCAACAGGTTGTCGGTCTCGGTCACGGTGCGCCGCATCGCGTGGCTGAATAGCTGACCGACGCGAAATTCCTCGAAATAAAGTCCGGCCACGGCTAGGGCTCCTGTCGCGATCGGCGGCATGTTACTACACGCGCTTGAGCGCAGCCGCGCGGCTATCATGTGGCGATGGACATTCGTACCGCCGCCTGCAGTTGCGGCCAATTACGCGCGATCTGCAGCGGTTCCCCTCACCGCATCTCGATGTGTCATTGCCTCGACTGCCAGCGGCGCACCGGCGCACCGTTCGGCGCGCAGTCGCGCTTCAAGCGCGAGCAGGTGCAGACCGAAGGCCACAGCAGTACGTACACGCGTGTTGCCGACAGCGGCAACACGGTGACCTTTCATTTCTGTCCGGGCTGCGGATCCACCGTGTATTGGGAGCCGCATGGGATTCCTGGCATGGTCAGCGTGGCACTCGGCGCATTCGCGGATCCGCAGTACCCGCCGCCGGCGCACTCGGTATACGAGACTCGGCGCCATCC
>JBOHZW010000363.1:0-1675 GCA_050738715.1 Steroidobacteraceae bacterium
CGTACGTCGTTGAGCTGCGGCACCTGCGTCAGCGTCAACGGCTCGGACGACAGCAGCGACGCGCACAGCAGCGGCAGCGCGGCGTTCTTCGCGCCCGAGATGGCGACCTCGCCGTTGAGCGGCACGCGGCCTTCGATGACGAGCTTATCCACGCGGCGCGCTCCGTTGCTGCGCCCACTCGTCCGGCGTCAGCGTCGTCATCGACAGCGCATGAACTTCCTCGCGCATGCGGTCGCCCAATGCCGCATAGACGAGCTGGTGGCGGCGCACGCGCGAGAGGCCGGCGAACGAAGCGGAGACGATCAGCGCCTCGAAATGCGCGCCGTCGCCGCTGACCGTGAGGTGATCGCAAGGAAGGCCCGCAGCGATCGATTGTTCGATGGATTGTGGTGTGACCATATCGGTGAGTGATGTCAGTGGCGTATTTTCCAGCCGCGCGCGAGCAGCGATAGCGTGATCGCGACGAGGATGACGGCGAACGCGGCGACGATCGCGAGGCTCCGCGGTGGCGACACGTCGGCCAGCCCGAAAAAGCCGTAGCGGAAGCCGTCGATCATGTAGAAAAACGGGTTGAAATGCGAGGCCGCCTGCCATACCGGCGGCAGCGACTGGATCGAGTAGAACACACCCGACAGGAACGTCAACGGCACGATGATGAAATTCTGGAATGCGGCGAGCTGGTCGAACTTGTCCGCCCAGATGCCGGCGATGAGTCCGAGCGTCGCCAGGATCAGGCTGCCCAGCAGCGCGAACAGGATCGCCCACAGCGGATGCGTGGGCGCTGCGACCGCCGGCGCGAACCACAGCGTCACCAGCAGCACGCCGAGACCGACGGCGAGGCCGCGCGCCATCGCCGCGAGCACGTAGGCGGCGTAGAACTCGCGCGGCGTGAGCGGCGGCAGCAGCACGAAGATGAGGTTGCCGGTGATCTTCGACTGGATCAGCGACGACGACGTGTTGGCGAAGCTGTTCTGCAGCACCGACATCATCACCAGCCCGGGAATCAGGAACGCCGCGTAGGTGACATGGCCGTCGAACACCGCGACGCGCGTCGACAGCACGTGCGCGAAGATCAGCAGGTACAGGAGTGCCGTCAGGACGGGCGCGGCAATCGTCTGGAAACTCACCTTCCAGAACCGCAACAACTCCTTGTAGAGCAGCGTCATCCAGCCATGGCCGCGCAGCGCGCCCTTCAGCTTGGCCACCCAATTGCCTGCACGTTGTCCGCTCATCGACCGCCCCTCACCCTGACCCTCTCCCTGTTGCGCGGGGCGAGGGAATGACCATGGATGACATTGCGAATACCGCTGCCGGGCTCAACGCCGCGAATAGCGCTCCCTCGCCCGCTTGCGGGAGAGGGTTGGGGCGAGGGCCTGCCGCCGTGCAAAACGCTTCGACGTACAGACATATCAAAACGCGGAACACAATATCTCATGCCGCCGGCGCGTCGGACATGATGCGCACGAATGCGTGCTCGAGATCGGTCTCGGTCAGCGCGAGCTCGTCGATCGCGATGCCTTCGAGCCGCAGCGCAGCGAGCAGGTCCTCGAGCTCGGCATGCGTGGTGAGGCCGAGCCAGTACAGCGAACCCGCCTGCCGCAGCACGCGCGCCTGCCACGACGCGGGAATGCGCGCCGCGCCGACGCGCACCGTCAGCGCGGCGAAGCGCGCGAGC
>JBOHZW010000364.1:0-9532 GCA_050738715.1 Steroidobacteraceae bacterium
TGCCCGACATGGACGGTTACCAGTTGATCCGGAAATTACGCGCCGACGAACCGCGGCAGGAGCGCATTCCGGCGCTGGCGCTGACCGCGTTTGCGCGCGCCGAGGACCGGAAACGCTCGCTCGTCGCCGGCTATCAGGCGCACCTGGCGAAACCGTTCGACGTCGGCGAGCTGGTCCTCGTCATCGCCGACCTCGTCGGACGCTAGCCCGTGGCGCCGGACGCGCTCCTTGCGGTTACCACCACAAACCGTATAGCGCAACGAGAATGACAATGACGATCGCCGCGCCGACGTTGAAACCCGCACTGGTCGAGTAATCGATGTTCTTCAGGTCGACGCGCATCGTGGCTTCTTTCCTGGGCGCCGCCAGCGAGATCAGCATTGCCACCGCAAGGCAGAGCACGAACACCAGGCCGACGCGATCCATGAATGGCAGCGCGGGCCACCATATCTTCAATGCAAACGACAGCACCGCGGAACCAACAGCAGCCACCAGCGCTCCGGTCGCCGTGCAGCGATCCCAGAACATGCCGAGCAGGAAGATCACGCAGATGCCCGGCGTGAAGAATCCCGTGAATTCCTGGATGTACTGGAAGGCCTGGTCGAAACTCCCCAGCAAGGGCTTGGCGGACACAATGGCAATCGTCAGCGCCACCGCGGCCGTCAGGCGCCCGACGAACACCAGTTTCTGCTGCGAAGTCTGCGGGCGCATCGGACGGTAAACGTCCATCGTGAAGATCGTCGCGATTGAATTGATCTTGGAACCGAGCGAGGCCACGATCGCCGCGATCAGCGCGGCGAACACCAGGCCGAGGATTCCCGACGGCAGCATCGCCATCAGGTGCGGATAGGCCTGGTCGGGCTTGGGCAGGTTCGGTGCGAGCGCCACGGCCGCGATGCCGGGCAACACGATGATCACCGGCATCAGCAACTTCAGGAACGAGGCGAGCACGATGCCCTTCTGCGCTTCGCGGATGTCCTTTGCGCCCAAGGCTCGCTGGATGATGTATTGGTTGAATCCCCAGTACGACACGTTCATGACCCACATGCCGCCCAGCAGCACGGACAAGCCCGGCAGATCCTTGTAGTGCGGATTGGTGGCCGGCAGGATCATGTGGAACTTGTCCGGGAAATTCGTCGTCAGGTAATGGAATCCCGCCACGACGCCGGCGCCGCCACTGACCTTGTTCAGCGCGATGTAGCTGATGATCAATCCACCCAGCACCAGCAGCGAGACCTGCACGATGTCGGTCAGCGCGACCGCCTTCAGGCCGCCGTAGAGCGCATAGAGACCGGCGAACACGCCGAGTGCGATCAACGCGGTCTGCACCTCGAGGCCGGTGACGGTGCTCACCGCCGTCGCTCCCAGCCACAGGATGGCCACCAGATTGACGAACACGTAGACGCCGAGCCAGAAGATCGCCATCACGGTGCGCACCGTGCTGCTGAATCGCCGTTCGAGGAATTCCGGCATCGTGTAGATCGAGTTCTTCAGGAAGATCGGCACGAAGTACTTGCCGACGATGAGCAGCGTCAACGCCGCCATCCATTCATACGATGCGATGCCGAGTCCGATCACATAGCCGGAACCGGACATACCGATGATCTGCTCGGCTGAAATGTTGGCGGCGATCAGCGAAGTGCCGATTGCCCACCACGGCAGCGCGCGGCTGGCGAGGAAGTAGTCCTGCGCGTCCTTCTGGTGGCTGCCTTTCTCGCGCGATACCCATTGGGCCAGCAAGAAGATCGAGACGGCGTAGATGCAGATGATCGCGATATCGAGCGTTGAGAGTGTCAAGCGATTCCCCTGTTATTCTGGAATTGACGGCGCCGCGCCCCCCGCCGGCCCTGCCAGTATAGAACGGCCCCGCCCGTGTCGGCCAAAAGGCAGATTCGGTCAGCAATGCAGCGCAAAAAACAGCTAGGCGGCCGCGGGCACGAACGTGCCAGTGCGAAGTTCCGGGCCCAGGTCAAAAGCAACGTCGAATACGCTTCCCATTCCGATTTCCGGTGACAGCGCAGCGCGTAATGACAGCCGCAGGCGTTTCGCGTCCAGGTCCAGGTGGACGAGTTCGGCGTCCTGGAAGTCAAGGCGGGCGGGCGTGATCGGATGCAGGCATTTGAACAGGCTTTCCTTCGCGGAAAACACCAGGCCCAGGAATTGCTCCTCGCTCAGTGCTGCCGGTCGCGCATGCTCGCGCTCCCGGGGGCTCAACACCGAGTTCGACAGTCGCCGTGCCGTCGCGAACGCGACGGTTTTCTCCAGGTCGATGCCGAGCCCGCGATAGCCAACCTGCGATGCAACAACCGCCCACGCCGTGCCGTTGCCGTGCGCAATGGACCCGGTGAATCCCGATGGCCACACCGGCGCGCGCCGCTCGCCGATCGGGATCACCGCGTTGCCTGCGTATCCAGCCTGCTCAAGCGCGCGTTGCGCACACAGGCGGCCGGCGAGGAATTCGATCCGCCGTGTCGGAACGGCGCGCGCGAGCTGCGGCGGAAATGCATGGCCCAGTATCTGGGCAGCAGCTTCGTCACTCCCGTGATGGTCGAGGTCCGCGATCTGCATTTCGCATTCGAAACACCCCGGCGGCAGCAGCATCTTAAGGTTTACCAGATACCGCCCAGCGCCACGGTGATGGCCTCGCCGTTCACGCCGCCAGCGGCGTCGCTGCACAGGAACGCGATCACTCGCGCGACTTCGATCGGCTCGAGCACGCGCTTCTGCGGGTAGATCGCGGCGCGCTCCGCCCACACCTGCTCGACTGTTATATTGCGCCGCTCCGCCTCCGCGCGGGCCGAGCGCTCTGCCATCGCGGTGCGCACCCAGCCCGGGAGCACTGCATTCGATGTGACGCCAAACGGACCGGCATCCTGTGCAATCGCGCGCGCGAGCCCGATCACGCCGTGCTTCGATGCGGTGTACGCGCTGCCGGACCGCTCGGCCTTTTCGCCCGCGGTCGAACTCGTGAACACGAGCCTGCCATAGTTTCGTTTACACATTCCGCCAACGGTCAACCGAGCGAGCTCAAAGGGCGCATCGAGATTGATGCGCATCGTCTCGCGCCAGGTGGCCGGATCCTGCTCCCAGACGAGCCGTTCGTGCGCGGAACCGATGCCGTGGTTCACGACCAGCACGTCGATGGGCCCCAGCCGTTGTTCGGTGGCGGCAATGGCCTGCGCGCAGCCCTCGTTGGTGCCGAGGTCGGCGGCGACGTAGTCGAGCCCGACTGTGGAGAGCTCGGATTCGCTCCGTGCGACGACCATGACGCGCGCACCGGCCGCGGCCAGCAGCAGCGCTGCCTCGCGGCCGATTCCGCGACCACCACCGGTAACCAGCGCTACCCGTCCGTTCATCGTGTAACCATCAGGCGATCGATGGTAGCAGAGACCGCCGCGCGCAATGCGCGGCCGCTACGCGCGGATCAAACCGTCGAGCCGCCTGGCGCCGCTGCTGTCCGGAAAGACAGTTGAGTCCAGCTCGCGATCGGAAATGTGCAACTGCGCATGGAGCAGCGCCTTCATCGGGGAACGCAGGTCGAGCGTGGGCCGCAGGTCGCGTCCCTCGTACAACGAACGATCACTGAGCCCCGGCCAATCTGCGATGACGCGACCTCCAGCGACGGCGCCACCGATGACAAACGCGGCCGAACCCGTGCCATGATCGGTGCCGCGCGTGCCGTTGGCGGCCGCGGTGCGCCCAAACTCGGTCGCCAGCAATACCGCTGTGTTCCGCCATGCGGGCACGAGTGCGCTGCGAAACTCTTGCAGTCCGGCATCGAGCGCAGCGAGGCGTTGCGCAAGCTGGCCTTGCGCGCCACCTTCGTTCGCGTGGGTATCCCAGCCGGTGGTTTCCATGACCGCGACGCGCGGACCGTCATCGCGACGCAGGAAACTGGCCATCGCGCGCATCGTCTCGAGGTACCGGGCCGCGCCGCCGCGCTGCGCGGCAGCGCCTGTCGCTACAGCGGTGCTCGCCCCCACGGGCGCGGCCATGGCCGCAATCGCATCGCTCGACACGGCGTCCGCCAGGCTTTGCCTGAGCATCGGGTCATTCGCGTACAGGTCCGCGACACGTTGCAGCGTGTCTTCGCTCAGTCCGGCGAGCTTCGACGGCGCCCACGATGCGACTTCCGCCTGGCCACGCATGACCAGTGGCACATTGGCGCCGAACGCAAGGCCGAGCCGCGCCGATTGCGAGTTCTTGAGCACCAGCGCGCGGTTCAGCCATCCGCTGTCGGATGCGTGCGGCAGCGCGACGCCGCTCTCGAGCACATCCTGCCCATCGAAATGAGAGCGCTCGCGATACGGCGTCGCGGCGGCATGCAGCACCGCCAGCTCTCCGTTGCCGAAGCAGTCGTGCATGAAGGCCAGGCTCGGATGCAATGCGAAGAGATTGTCGAGCTTCAATCCCCCACCGGACGCGCCAGGCGGCGGCACTGCCAGCGCGCCGCGCAACGATGCGTACGCAGAATCGCCATAGGGCGGCACCGCGCACAATCCATCGAGCGCGCCGCGCATGATGATGAACACGGCGCGCCCATCGACGCTGGTGCTATCGGGCGCGCTGAATGCGAGCCGCGTGGACAGCAGGGATCCGCCGGCGAGGCTTCCCGCCGCTACTGCGGCGCTCGCGGCGATGCTCCGGCGCAGAAAAAGACGTCTGGTGATTTCCGTCATCGCTGCAAATCTCCACAGCGGCGCGTGGCCGCGTCAACGTCGCATGAATTCCGGGCTGGACAGCAACAGCGTCAACGCCTGGGCGCCGCTTTCGGCGCGCGCGATGGCCACCCGCGTGTGGTCGCCGAGCGTATCGCCCAGCGCCTGCGGCGCAAGCGCCGCGGCCGCAATACGCGTGCCGATACGCTCGCCGATCTGGTCGGACCATTCGATCCGTTTCAGGAGCGACGCCGAACCGTCCCAATCTGCCGCGCGATCGGGCCAGCCCGCCGGTGAGCCCGGCGAAAAATTCCGCTGGCCGAGCAGGTCAAAGGGCGCGACAGCTTTCTGTCCTTCCGGTACTGGCAGTTGCAGCGCGCGCCAGCTCGAGTAGATGTAGTCGGACGGCGTCTTGTACTTCGCCATGGGCTGCGACCAGGCTTCGGGGGCATCGATCAATGCGCCGTACACGCTGGGCAAGTCGCCCGAGGTGGCAAGGAAGGCGCGCGCGACGCGATCGACCGCCGTTGATGGCGGATCGTCAGCGATGAAATGGCAGCACAACTTGCTTGCGATGTGCTGCGCAGTCGCCGGCGAGGCGGCCAGGTCACGCAGCACGTCGATGCCCTGCGCGTACCCGGAGTCGCGATAGCTGCGGCCGAGCAGGCTGCGCGTGCCGGGCTCGTGCAATGCGTCGCGAAAATAGAATCGCCCCGGGTCTCCGCCGCGGAACCTGCCCTCGCCGCCGCCGATCGACCAACCGCTGATGACCTTGGCGAATTCCGTGACATCGGCCTGCGTGTAACCGCCGTTCACACCGAGCGTATGCAATTCAAGGATTTCGCGCGCCAGGTTTTCGTTGATGCCGGCCTTCTGTCGCGGCGTGCTGAACGAGAACGCACGCCGTGAAATGCGGCGCGCCGCGTCGGAATTGGGACCGGTCGATTGCGCGTTGTCCAGGTAGAGCAGCATGGCCGGATGCTGCTCGACGGTGAGCAGTAAATCGTGAAAAGACCCGAGTACATGCGGGCGTATCGCCTCGCGCTCGAGCGCACCGGCAATGCCGAGCACGGTCTGCTTGTCGACCGAAACCGCAAAGTGGTTGCTCCAGAAGTGCACGAGCCGCTCGAGCATGGGCCGTTCGCTGGTGACGCCGGCCTGTACACGCGCGGCGGCGTCGGCGATGTACAGTGGGCGCAGCAGTGCACGAAGCTTTTCGGCATTGTTCGCATCGCCCGCCTGGTCAGCCTGACGCCGCTTGAACTGCTTGCGATCCATGCGCAATTGCGCCGCACGCTCGATGACCTGCGCGCTGTCGGGCAGGCTGTTGTCGTTCAGTAGTGGCGCCCCACCCTTGAGCTGCGCGCGCAAAGCGCCGCGCGGGTCGCCCGCGACGCGGTCGATGTCGCCGGGCCTCGCTCCGAGTCCGAAGCGATTGGCTGCGATCGCGGCTGCCAACGTTGCGATCATGTCCGGCACAACGCGCGGATAGACAGATCGTTGACCCCCGCTGCGGATGACATTTCATTCACGTCGGTCAGCCGCGTGCAGCTTGCGACGTTGCTAACACCTGTGGAGCCGGTTTTCACCCAAGGAGTTGTTATGTTCAAGTCGACACGGATCATGCTGACCACGGTCGCGGCCATCGCTTCGCTGGCCTGCTTTACGGCCACGGCCAGCGCCGAAACCGCCTGGCATAAGGCGCATCCGCGCCGCACCGAAGTGAATCACCGCCTGGCCAACCAGCATCGCCGTATCCACAAGGAAGTGAAGAAAGGCGAGATCACCCGCGCGCAGGCGCACCAGCTGCGCAAGGAGGACCACCAGATCCGCCGGGAAGAGCGCGCCATGGCGAGCCAGAATGGCAGCCACATCACGCGCCTGGAAAAGCACACGCTGAACCAGCAGGAAAACGGGGTCAGCAAGCAGATCGGCCAGTAAGCTCCGTCAGGATCCACCGCGCTGGCCGGCGCGAAACGCACACGCGTTTCGTGCCGGTTAGTGGCGGTGACTGATGCCGAGCGATGCGTCGCTCGCCGCCACGGCATCCCTCTCTTTCGCCGCATCGAATGAGCGCGACAACCATAGGTACACCGTCGCCGACACGATGAGGCCCACCAGCCAGCCGATGTCAACGCCACCCAGCGCCCTCGCCGCCGGACCCATATAGAACTCCGGCAACACGAAGAATGGCAGCATGGATGCAAAGCCGATCCCATATGCAGCAAGGCCGCGCACCGACCAGTTACCGTAGAGGCCATGCGGCACGAACAACTGCGTGATCGCATAGCGCCCGCGCCGCACGAAGAAATAGTCGACCAGGTTCACGGCGGTCCACGGCACCAGCAGGTAGAGCATCATCGTCAGTACCGCAAACACCAGCGCGATCGAGTTGACGCTGACAACGAAAGACACGGCCAGCCAGACGAGCGCAAGGAGCACGATGGCGATGATACGCAGTCGGGTAGTCGGGCGAAGTTCAAACAGCGAACTCAACCCCGTGATGATCGTCAGCATGCCGCTGTAAGCATTGAGCCCCATTGTCGCCACGAGCGCGACGACCGAGGCAATCGCCAGCAGAGTGCCAAAACCCGCGAACAACAGGTTGCCGGCATCGTACAGCGCCTCGAGGCCGTCGCTGGCGCCGAGGCGGCTGGCTAGCCAGGCACCCAGCGCGATGAGCCAGATCGCTGAGCTCGCAGCACCAGTAAATACGGCCGCGATGATATTGCGCGGCCGCGTGTCGTACGGCAGGTAGCGCGAGTAATCCGATACCGACGGCGCATAGGTGATGTTGTAGCTCGCGCTGGCGGCGAACTGTGCGGCAAACGCCGCCCAGACGAAACCGCCGGCCTGTGGGTGCGTCGCCGGCACGCGGCCGAAGATAATTGCCAGCGTCAGCAGCGTGTACAGCGGCAATCCAATGGCGAAGCACCAACGAAAAACGCGATGCAGTGAGTCGTGCCCGTAGATGGCGAGCGCGGCCGAGGCAATCGCCGCCACGATCGCCACCACCTGCTCATTCCAACCGAGGATCCGATGCAGGCCATTCGCCGTCAGCACCGTGTCCGCGACATTGAAGCCGATGAACGTCAGCAGCGTGCCGACAAGCACCAGCAGCACGCCTCGATAGCCGAACTGCGCGCGAGATTGGATCATCTGTGGCAGGCCGAGCTCGACGCCCTGCGATGCGTGGAACGCGACGAATACCGTGCCAAAGAGGATTCCGAGCGCACCGGCCAGCGCGGTGTAGCCCCAGCCCAATCCCATGCCTGGGCCGACGAAGCCGATGGCAATGGTGAAGAATTGAAAGTTGCCGAGGAACCAGAATGGCACCTGGTCGATCACGCGCCCGTGCCGCTCGTCGCGGGCGACGTAATCGATGGACTTCGATTCGATCGCCACGCGGTCGGAGCCTAGAACATGCCGACCACGTTGCCGTTGGCGTCCAGGTCGATGTTGTTCGAAGCCGGCGCGGCCGGCAATCCCGGCATCGTCATGATGTCGCCGCAGATCATCACGATGAATTCCGCGCCCGCCGCGAGCCGCACTTCACGGATGTTGACGACGTGGCCGCTCGGCGCGCCACGCAGCTTCGGATCGGTCGAGAACGAGTACTGCGTCTTGGCCACACACACCGGATAGTTCCCGTAGCCGTTTTCCTGCAGCGACTTGATGGCCGTGCGCACCTTTGAATCGGCGGTGATATCGGCGGCCCCGTAGATTTTGGACGCGATCGTTTTCATCTTGTCCCACAGCGGCAGTTCCGTCTCGTACAGGAACTTGAACGAGTTCGCTTGCTCGCACAGGCCTACCACTTCCCTGGCGACCTCGAGTGCACCGGCGCTCCCTTCGGCAAAGTGCTTCGCCGATATGACCTTGACGCCCTGGTGCCCGGCGCGCTCGATCAATTGCTGGATCTCCGCGTCCGTGTCCTCGGCGCGATGGTTGATCGACACGACACACGGGAGCCCAAAACGCTCGCGCATGTTGTCGATGTGGCGCTCGATGTTGGTGATGCCCTTCTTCATCGCCTCGACGTTTTCGCGTGCCAGGTCCGCAACTTCCACTCCGCCGTGATACTTGAGCGCGCGCACCGTCGCAACGATCACCGCCGCGGCCGGCTTCAGGGCCGCCTTGCGGCACTTGATGTCGATGAATTTTTCCGCACCCAGGTCGGCGCCGAAGCCGGCCTCGGTGACGACGTAGTCGGCGAGCTTGAGCGCGGCTTTCGTCGCTATGACCGAATTGCAGCCGTGCGCGATGTTGGCGAACGGGCCACCATGGATGATCGCCGGATTATTCTCGAGCGTCTGCACCAGGTTCGGCGCCAGCGCGTCCTTGAGCAGCACTGTCATCGCGCCGTGCGCCTTCAGATCGCGGGCGCGAATCGGTTTCTGCTCGCGCGTGTACCCGACGACGATGTTGCCCAGCCGCTCCTTCAGGTCCGCGAGGCTTGTCGCGAGGCAGAAGATCGCCATGACTTCGGAAGCGACGACGATATCGAAGCCGTCCTGCCGCGGATAACCGTTGCCGGGCCCGCCCAGACCCACGGTGATGTCGCGCAGCGCGCGGTCGTTGACGTCGACGACGCGGCGCCACGTGATGCGCCGGACATCGAATCCCAGTGCGTTGCCGTGATAGACATGATTATCGATCAGCGCGGCGAGCAGGTTGTTGGCGAGTTGGATCGCGCCAAAATCCCCGGTGAAATGCAGATTGATGTCTTCCATCGGCACGACCTGCGACAGGCCACCACCGGCCGCGCCACCCTTCATGCCGAACACCGGTCCGAGCGCCGGTTCGCGCAGGCAGACGATCGTCTTCTTGCCGATGCGATTGAGCGCATCGCCCAGTCCCACCGTGGTGGTGGT
>JBOHZW010000365.1:0-4045 GCA_050738715.1 Steroidobacteraceae bacterium
CCATTGCACAAGGAGCACAGAGGCAAGGGGCTCGGACTGATGGACGTCGAAGCCGGTCCGCGTCTACTACGCGGACTCCTTGACTCGGCTCTCGAAGAGTCGAGAGACATTTCGAGCGCGCGGCAGGTTGGTGAGGCAGTCTCAGGTCTCTGCGGAGACTACGGCCAAGCCGTGCTGGATGTGTTGCTCGACTGGACGTCCTCGGGCACGCGAGCCCATGCGATGCTGGTTGCCAGAGTCTTGCAGGAGAATCAGCCGTCTCTCATTTGTGAGCACCCCAAGTTCATCCGCGACATCCTCAACGAGGCCGAAGTCATAGGCGGCGACGCTTTGGATGAGATTCGCTCGGCTATTTCGGCGTCAGCACATTCAGGAGTTCGCGGGGGAACTCCCGGAGAGCCGTTCCCAGAAGACCTCCGGATGGAACGTAAGCGTCGCCTCAAGGCCCTCTTGACCGAGGAGCTGCGAGGGGACTAAAGCAGGTCGCTTTCGCCATCGTTGACTTCGTCGATGAACACGTCATTCGACCAAGCCAGGCCGATGGCCTTGTCCAGGCGCTTCAGCAGGGCGTTGAGGCTCTCGCCATCGCGGCGCACGAGCATTGCGAGGCAGTTGCTGCCATCGGCGGCCGTGGCCGCGCACTCGTGAGGAGGCAGCGCCCCGAGCGTGATCTCGCCGCCGTCCTCGATCAAGGCCTCAATGTTCTTCGTCACCTGAACCATTGGCCGCTTCAGACCTTGATCTCGGCGAGCCGGTCATTGACCTCGATGCTGTCGAAGGCCGCAGCATCCCAGGTGTCGGTGCCGATCCATTCGGCCAGGTTGTCGTGCTCGGGGTCCTCAGGGTTCGCCATGGCCTGCACGAACTCCACATAGCCCGGCACACCGCCGCAATCCTCAGGCGGCGTCGCACACGCCCCGCCGACGCAGAACGGCAGGTCCAGCCCCGGAACCGGCGCGAGCGTCTTCTCGACCTTGATGCGGTGCTCCCAATAGTCACCGAAGTCGTAGACGTAGTTCAACGTCGCCTTGCGCAGTGCAGTCGTCAACCGGGTGTTCTCGCTCGTGATCGAGCCAGGCGAGTCGTACATCGGATCGGGCGTGCCATAGCGCTCGCCGTCGCCGGCGATGAACTCGTGCAGGTGCGAGTGGCCCCAGCCGAAGGCGGCCTGGATCACCAGATGAAGCCGCACCAGGGGGATCGTGTCAGGCACCAGAACCCGGCGCCAGACCTTGGGCTTGGTGCCGCGTAGTTCGATGTGCAGTTGAAGGATCGTCGCAGGCGCCTTGATCCGTTGTACCTTCGTTGCCATGCTCAGGCTGCTTCTCGTTGGTCGGCGTGCGCGCCGATGTTCCACGGCAGCAACTCGTCGATGCGGTTGATCGGGTGTTCGGCAATGCGCGTCAGCACTTCGCGCAGGTAGGCCTCAGGATCGAGCCCATTGAGCTTGGCCGTCTCCACAAGGCTGTAGATCGCCGCGGCCCGTTCGCCGCCCGCGTCCGACCCCATGAAGAGGTAGTTCTTGCGCCCCAGGCTGACGCCACGCAATGCGCGCTCGGCGGCATTGTTGTCGATCTCGATGCGGCCGTCGTCGAGGTAGCGCGTCAACGCCCGCCACCGCGTGAGCGAGTAGCCGATCGCACGGGCGATCTCGGACTTCGCCGACACGCGCCCCACCATGCTGCTCAGCCAGGCGTGCAGTTCCTCCAGCAGCGGCCCGGCGCGTGCCCGGCGTTGTCGTCGTCGCTCGTCGGGCGGCTGGCCGCGTATGTCGGCTTCGACGGCGTAGAGCGCGGCGATGCGCTTGAGCGCCTGTTCGGCCACCGTGCCTGGCGCTCGCCCCAAGCTCAGGTGCAGATCCCACCAGGGCCTCCTCGCGTGAGCCCAGCATGCGGCTTCCACGACGCGCCCGCTGTCGTAGAGCTTGCCCCAGCCGCCGTAGGCGTCGGCTTGCAGAATGCCGCTGAACTTCTTCAGATGCTTCTGCGGATGCTCGCCCTTGCGGTCCGGCGAGTATTGGAACCAGACCGCCGGCGCATCCTTAGCTGCCGCCGGGCGGTCATCGCGCACGTAGACCCAGAGTCGCCCGGTCTTGGTTCGGCCGCGGCCGGGGTCGAGCACCGCAACCGGCGTGTCGTCGGCGTGCACCTTGGCGCCAGCCAGCGCGTAGCGGCCGAGCGCGGCCACCAGCGGGTCGAGCAGCGCGTCGCCGTTGTCCACCCAGCCCGCCATCGTCGAGCGGTCGATCTGCACACCATCGCGGGCATACATACCGCTCTGCCGGTACAGGGGAATGTGGTCGCAATACTTGGACACCATCACATGCGCGATGAGCCCCGGGCCGGCCATGCTGCGCGCGATCGGCCGGCTCGGTGCGGCCGCCTGGAAGATCGCCTCGCAGACCATGCACGCAAGCTTCGGACGCACATGGCGGATGACC
Source organism: Steroidobacteraceae bacterium (assembly GCA_050738715.1). Classification (GTDB taxonomy): domain Bacteria; phylum Pseudomonadota; class Gammaproteobacteria; order Steroidobacterales; family Steroidobacteraceae; genus FEN-1191. The sequence goes on from JBOHZW010000365.1 coordinate 2,441, forward strand.
TTGAAGTGCGCAGGAACGTATTCGAGTTGCTCCGAGACGTCCTGACCGATCAGGCGAAGACGGCCACCGCAAGCCGTGCAGCCGCAGGCCTGGCCCTTCGCATCGTGGTGATCGTCGCTGGACTCGGGTCGGTAGACCTTCGCCTCACGCGGCAGGTGTGCCGGCAACTTGCGATCGATCTCGGGCGTGTTCGCGGCGTCGGCCTTCGCGGACTTCTTGGGCGCCGCAAGTTCATACAGTGGTATGCCTTCGATCAGAGCGATCTGGGGGTCCTCGAGCTGTTCGCTGGAGGGGCCGAACTGCGCGCGGACCCGGCGCAGCAGTTGCAGCTTGAGCTTGTCGATCATCAGCTTGAGCAGCACCACTTCTGCCTCGCGTACCTCGACGACACGCAGCAGCGCATCGACGGTGTGAGGTGGCTTGGAAGGGGTCTGCACAGAGTTCAACTGTGCCGGGTCGGGAAGTTGCTCGCCATCGGGGCTGCACCGGAGGCAACTCCGTACAGTGGTTCAGGCCGCCAGCTCCGGCTGATGGGTGCGCACCGGCATGCGCCAGTCCATGCCTTCGAGCAGCATCGAGAGCTGCGCCGGCGTGAGCGATACGCTACCGAATTCGGCCTGCGGCCAGATGAAGCGACCGCGTTCCAGGCGCTTGGCCAGCAGCATCAGCCCCTGACCGTCGAACCACAGCACCTTGAGGATGTCGCCGCGCCGACCGCGGAAGACGAAGACGTGGCCGCAGAACGGGTTGGCCGCGAGCGCGGTCTGCACCATCGCTGCCAGACCATCGAAGCCCTTCCTCATGTCGGTGTGGCCGGCAACGATCCAGACACGGGTTCCTGACGGCAGGCCGATCATGCGAGCCCACGCAACGCCGTCAACACGCTGCGCAGGCTGGCGTCGTCGACTGGTCCGCGCAGTCGAACGCGCGCACTGCCGATCTCGATCTCGATGATGCCGCTGCTGGACCGCGCCAGTGGCGCTGGCGGGGTGCGGTGAATCTCGCGCGGGCCAGTCTCGATGGCCACCGGCAGCAGCACTGCGGCGGGCGAACGCACAGGTGCCGGTTCAGCCTGCGCAAGAGATTCCAGATGCCGACGGCGCCAGCCGAACAGCAGGTTCGCGTTGATGCCGCTGTCCATCGCGATGGCCGCCACCGACACGCCGGGCTCCAGGCTGCGTGCGACCAGCTCGCCCTTGAACTCCGCGCTGTGCTCTCGGCGCCGACGTGGCGCCCCTACGACTCGCTTGTCCATGATGTGCATTACCGGCTTGATGCACACCATCGCAGGCGCGCTCGATCAGGTGATCGTGCTCATCTGGTCGTCAACGGGCAAGAGGGCCTTGAGGCCACGCTTACGATGGAACAGCACTGCGAGCAGATGTTGGCATCCCTTAGCCGAGCCGAACGAGCGTTCGACCTGTACGACGGACTGCTCGAGGACGCTCGCTACGCCATAGCACGTGAACGCAAGTCGAAAGAGGCAACGGTGGTAGACGACGAATAGCTAAAGACTCGTTAAGCCCGCCGCCATTTCGCCAAAGAGCCGACACTGGCAAGTGACCGGGGAGTGTCAGAAATTCTGTGTTCGAGGCGCTCTGAGAC
>JBOHZW010000366.1:0-13143 GCA_050738715.1 Steroidobacteraceae bacterium
CGCCGAGCGTGCCGCGCCGGCAATGCGACTCCAAACTGGCTCGATCCGAAGTGGTGGTCGGCGCGCGGCGTGGTCAGCGCGGCGAGTGAAGGCCGTGGCTCCACCGCGCTGATCGATGCCGACGGCAGGAATCTCGTGTTGCGCCATTACCGGCGCGGCGGATTCATGGCGAAGCTCATGGGCGATCGCTACCGATGGAGCGGCGCCGAATTCACGCGCTCTTTCCGTGAATGGCACCTGCTGTATCACATGTATCGCGCCGGGTTGCCGGTGCCGATGCCGATCGCGGCGGGCTACAGGCGCCGCGGCGGCGCGTATACAGCCGACCTGCTGGTGCAAAGAATTCCCGGCGTGCGTTCGCTCGCCGCGGCGATCGACGTGGCGCCGATTCCGCTGGGCACGTGGATGGCCATCGGGCGCTGCCTGAAGCATTTCCATGCGCGCGGCGTCTGCCATGCCGACCTGAATGCGCACAACATACTGCTGGGTGCGGCCGAGGATGACGTCTGGGTCATCGATTTCGATCGCGGTTCGTTGCGCGCACCAGGCTGGTGGACCGATTCGAATCTGGTGCGGCTGCGGCGCTCGCTGCAGAAAATCACCGGCGGCCTCGGGAGCGAGCGCTTCACGGTCGCGGACTGGCAGATGCTACTCGACAGTTACCTGGCGACGGCCATCCAGCTGCAACAGCTGCCGGCCTTGCAGAACGGCTGGTAGCGCCGTGTCACGCAGGTTCTACACGCTGCTGGTGCTGCTGGCGCTGCCGATCGCCAGCCTGGTCGTGCTGTGGCGCGGCTGCGGCGAGCGCGACTATTGGCGCGGTTGGCGCGAGCGCTTCGGGCTCGGACCGCCGCTCGCCGGCGAACAACGCGGGCTGTGGCTCCACGCGGTGTCGGTCGGCGAAGTGCAGGCGGCATCGAGCCTCGTGGCGGCGTTGCGGTTGGGATGGGCCGCGCTGCCGCTGGCGGTCACCAGCGCGACGCCGGCGGGACGCGCCCGGGCACGCGCGGCGTTCGCACCCGGCATCGATGCGCGCTACGCGCCGTATGACCTGCCTTGGTGCGTACGCGCCGCGCTGCGACGGCTCCGTCCGGCGCTGTTGGTGATTCTTGAAACGGAGCTGTGGCCGAACCTGCTCAACGAGTGCACGCGTGCGGCCGTGCCGGTGCTGATCGTCAGTGCGAGGCTTTCGGCGCGCAGCCAGGCGCGCTGGGCCCGCTTTGCCGCATTGCTGCAACCGGCGTTCAATGCAAACGTTTCGGTCGCGGCGCAGTCCGCGCAGGACGCCGCGCGCTTTGTCTCGCTCGGCGTGCCGGCAACGCGCGTTCGCGTTTGCGGCAACATCAAGTTCGACCGCGTTCCTGCCACCGCGGTGCGCGCGGCGGGCGCGGCATTGCGCGTTCGCTATGCCGCGGCGCGTCCGCTGTGGGTCGCGGGCAGTACGCACGAGGGCGAAGAGCAGGCCGCGCTGGATGCGCATGCACGCGTCAGGATGGCGCAGCCCGCCGCGCTGCTCGTGCTCGCCCCGCGCCATCGGCCGCGATTCGATGAGGTCGCGAAATGGCTTGACGAACGCGGCGTGCGCTGGCTGCGGCACAGCGCGGTGGCTGTCGATCCCGTGGGCTTAGGCGCAGACGCCGCACGCATCGCAGTGCTGCTGCTCGATACGATCGGTGACCTGGAAAATTTTTACGCCGCCGCAGACGTCGCATTCGTTGGTGGCAGCCTTGCGCCGATCGGCGGCCACAACCTGCTCGAACCCGCCGCTCTCGGCGTGGCAACGTTGTCAGGCGAGTCGCAAGGCAATGCGCCGGATGTTGCGCGCTTGCTCAATGCAAACGGAGCGCTGCGCCTGGTGCATGACAGCGCCTCGCTCGGCGCGGCCGTCGTGGAACTGCTGGGCGATTCCGCTGCGCGCAAGCGCATGGCCGGGGCGGCGCAGGCCACCGTCGAAGCGAACCGCGGCGCGCTCGACGCCGCGCTCGCGATGATCAGGGAGTGCCTGGCGCGGCCGACGGCGTAGTGTTGTCAGGCGGCGTGGCAGCGGGCGGCGGCGTGACAACGGGCGGAGGCGTGTCCGCGGGCGGAGGCGTGGCAACGGCCGGCGTCGCCGCCGGCGTCGCAGGTGTCGGCGCGACCGTGCCCGGCGCCGTAGCGTCGGGAGTCGCATCGCCCAGATTCGGCTCGGCCGGCAGCGGGGCAGGCTGGACCAGCCAGCTGTTGATTTGCGCGATCGTTGCGCGGTCGACGTTTCCGGCCGCGAGCCGCAGCGCGATGATGTTGTTCAGGTAGCCGTACTTCGCCTGCGCGTAGTTGGTCTGCGCCTGCACCAGCTGCTGGCGCGCGGTCAGCACATCGATGGCGGTCTTCGTGCCGACTTCGTATCCCGCCTCGGTGGCCTGCAGCGAAATCTGGTTCGATTCCACTGCCTGCTTGAGCGCACTGACCTGCGCGATCTGGCTGATCACGCCCTGGTAGGAATCACGGGCGAGCTGCTCGGTCTGGCGCAACGCGAGCTCATAGCCGGACTTGCTCGCCTTCCACAGGTAATTGGCCTGGCGTACCCTCGATTGCGTCGCCCCAGCGCTGAAGATCGGCACCGTGACGCCGACCGACCAGACGATGTCCTGCGTGTTGGTGGAGAAGCCGGTGACCGGATTGATGATGTTGGGGTTGTTGGAGTTGCTCAGGTCCCACGAGCGCGACGCGGATGCATTGACCTGCGGCAGGTGGCCGCCGATCGCCGTGAGATAATTGTCGTGCGCGATATCCGCCGAGAGCCGGCTGGCGATCAGGTTGGCGTTCTGGCTCAGCGCAGTCGTGACCCAGGCGTCTTCACTGGCGGGGTCGGGCGCGAGCAACGGCATCGCGTCGCCCGGCGTCGAAAGCTGGTTATATTTCTCGCCGGTCACCGCGCGCAGCGCCTCTTCTGCGCTGGCCAGCGAGCGCTTCGCCGCGATCACCGCGGCGTTGCCGCTGTCGCGGGCGGCGCGCGCGATCTGCACATCGGTGATCGCAATCAATCCGACATCGTAGCGGCGCTCGGCCTGTTCGAGCTGGCGCGACACGGATCGCAGCGCGCTCTGCTGCGCGGCGAGCGTGTCCTGCGCGCTGAGCACGCCGAAATACACCTGCGCGACGCGCGAAACGAGGTCTTCCTGCGCGGCGTGGTAGTTGGCCTCGCCCTGCGCCACAGTGCTGCTGGCCGCCTTGAGCGCCACCCAGTTGTCCCACGAGAACAGGTTGACCTGCAGGTTCAGGTTGGCGAGCGCCGGCGTGGAATAGTGCTGGCTCGCCACGCCCGACCAGTTCTTGCTGGCGTTCAGGTCGAGCGGCAGCATCGCCAGGATTGCCTGCGTGCGCGTTTCGCGCGTCGCCAGGTGCACGTAATCCGCCTGCTGCATGGTCGGATCGGCGGCGAGGGCGTGATCGTAGACGGTCTGCAGGTCTTCGGCGCCGGCCGTGCCGGCCGCGCATCCCAGTACAAGGGCAATCAACCAGTGACGATTCATTCGCGATACATCCGTTTTGTAAATTGTTGCTGTCATTCCAGATCGAGGCCAGGATCGAACTGCCGCGCCCAGGCCGCGATACCGCCGCGCAAGTTGACCACGCGACTGAATCCCCGCGCCGCGAGGAACTCGGCGGCCCGCTGGCTGCGCATGCCGGCCTGGCACATCACAATGATCTCCGCGCCCGCGTCAAGTTCCTGCATTCGTGACGGTATTTCCTGCAGCGGTATGCACACGCTCCCCGGGAGCGAGGCACGCTCTACCTCCCAGGGTTCGCGCACATCGAGGAGGCAGAACTCCGCCCTGGCATCCATCTTCGCCTTTAACCCGGCAGGGTCCATCTGGGTTACAGCAGCCATCGTTAAAAACGGAACAGTGGCGGAACGGGGACGTTTTCGAGCGCTTCGACGCAGGTTTCGAACAATACGTGCACGCTGAATTCGCTTGCACCAAGGCGGCGCACCAGCCTGGCCTCCATGATCGGGCCCGTGCCCACGATGGCGAACAGCCGTCCGCCGTATTTCAGCGCGCGCTCGAAGCGCGCATCGTAGATCGGGAGCGAAGCCGTCAGTACGATCGCGTCGTACGCGGTTTCGCTGAACAACGCAGCGCCGTCCGCGGTCGTCACTTCGACATCGCCCAGGCCGGCGGAATGCAGGTTGGCGCGCGCGAACGCGGCAATTTCGCCGTGCAGCTCGAGCGATTGCACGCGGCCACCGAGCGCGGCGAGGCAGGCTGACAGGTAACCCGAACCGGTGCCGATTTCAAGCACCTGCTCGCCCTGGCGAATGCCCAATGCCTGCAGGATGCGGCCCACCAGCATCGGTGTCAGCATGTGCTTGCCCTTGGGCAATGGCAGCGCGCTTTCGGCGCAGGCCAAAGAACGCCACGCCGGCGCGACAAACGCTTCACGCGGCACGCGCTGCATCGCTTCGAGCGTGCGCGCGTCGAGGACTTCCCAGGTGCGAACCTGCTGGGAAACCATCTGGTCAATTGCGGCCTGAGCACGGGTCATGGGAATCGCAATGATAGCAAGCTTTACTTAATGGCCGGGACATCGCGCCGCGCCGACGCCCGCTGCGCCACGCGGGAAATCCGCGGCTGCAGCGCGTAACAAAGTCGTCATCATATGGTGAATTCGCCCTCCGGTGCGACCACCCGCTGGGCTATGCTGCATTGGTATCTGACGCGCCTGATATCAAAGAGGGAATTGGGGCGATTTAATGTCGATCCTGGCGCTTTTTTGCCTGTTGTTCGCACTGCTTGCGATTGCTCTGCTGGTGCTGTACGCAATGCAGCGGCGGCAGCGCCGCGCGCTCGAGGAATTGACGCACCAGCTCCATCGCATAGCCGTCGGTGGCTCGCTGCGCGGCCGCATCGATCTCGACACCGACCAGCGCGAGGTCACGGCGCTGGTGACCGTCGTGAACCACCTGCTGACGCGCGCGGCCACGGCCTCGGAACCGCAATCCCAACCGGCCCCGGACGCCGCCGTGAACGAGTTGGGCGACCACCTGCACGAAGCGGTATTGATCCACGGCAAGAGCGGCATCCTTTACGCCAATCCGCAGTTTGCGCAGCTGATCGGGGCGCAGCCCGCCGAGCTGGTGGGCCGCCGCCTCGAGGATCTCGTGCCGCCCGAATTTTCCGAACTCGTGGCGGACAACATTCGCCACCGCCTGGCCGGCGAAACCACCGCGGCGCGCTATGAAGTCGACCTGCTGGGATTGCAGGGACAGCATTCGCGGCTCGAACTCAGCGCCTGGCCGGTGGACCATGCAGGAGCGCGGGCGTTGCTTATTGTCGGCGTCGAGGTGCTGCCCACGCAGACCGTAGCGGCGCTCGCAGCGCCCGGCGGCATGCGCTCGAAGGCGCGCGCGGCTCTCGAGTCCCTTCCCGGTGCGGTCGTCACCGTTGACTCGAAAAGCCGTGTCGATTACCTGAACCCCGCTGCAGCGACATTGCTGGGTATCGCCTCAGATGCGGTTACCGGCAGCTCGCTCGAAGAGCTGGCGCGGAACGCGAGCGAGGCCGACCGCAAGCTGCTGGCCGAGCCGGTGCACCAGGCACTGACCGCAGGCGCGCCGCTGAACCTCGGGCGCCGACCGCTGGTCTTTGGCCCGGAATCCGCCGAGCGCCTGGTCGAAGTGACCGCGGCGCCGCTGCGCGATGAAGTCGGCGATATCAACGGCGCTGTGCTGCTGCTGCACGACGTCACCGAATCCCGCGGCCTCACGCGCCAGATTTCCTACCAGGCAGCGCACGATGCACTGACGGGCCTCGTTAACAGGCGCGAATTTGAGCGCCGGCTGCAGGATGCCGTCGACGGCGCGCGGCGTGGTGATGCGAACCACGTGCTGTGCTATCTCGACCTCGACCGCTTCAAGGCGATCAACGACACCAGCGGCCACCAGGCCGGCGACAGCCTGTTGCGCGACATCGCCAAGCTCGTGCGCGGCGGCGTGCGAGATTCCGACACGGTCGGGCGCCTCGGCGGCGATGAATTCGGCATGCTTCTCATGGGTTGCCCGCTCGACAAGGCGCGACAGATTGCCGATGAAGTTTGCCGTAAGGTTGCGGATCACCGCTTCGTCTGGCGCGATCGCATTTTCAATGTCGGCGCCAGCATCGGCCTCGTCGAAGTGTCGCGCGACGCCGCCAGCATCGAGGAAGTTCTGGCGGCGGCCGATTCGGCCTGCTACCAGGCCAAGCGCCAGGGGAGCCACGTCACGGTCTACTCCGGGCGAGATGAGTTGCTGGCGCGCGAGAGCGGCGAAATTCACTGGTTGCAGCTGCTGCAGAGCGCGCTCAAGGAGCAGCGCTTCGAGCTCTATTGCCAGCCGATTGTCGCGGCCTATGGCGACGGCGATGCCGGCCCGGCAATGGAAGTGCTGTTGCGATTGCGGAATGATGCCGGCGAACAGGTGTCACCGGCGGATTTCCTGCAGGCAGCCGAGCGCTACCGGCTCATGGGCCTGATCGATCGGCAGGTCGTGCAGACGACGCTCGATGCGCTCGGGCGTGGCGCGATCGGCTTGCCGCCCAATCGCTGCATTGGCATCAATATTTCCGGCCAGACACTTGCGGATGCGCAGTTCCTCGAATTTGTCGTCGAATGCTTCGACGCCACTGGCGCGAGCCCAGCCCAGGTCTGTTTCGAAATCGCCGAGGGCGCGGTGATTGCCAACCTCGAGCATGCGCGTCGCTTCATCGGTGTACTGCATGGCATGGGCTGCCGCTTCGCGCTCGACGATTTCGGCAGCGGCATGGGCTCGTTCTCGCACCTGAAGCTGCTGGCCGTCGACTTCCTGAAGATCGACGGCTCGTTCATGCGTAACCTGGCGCGTGACTCCGTCAACCAGGCAATGGTCACGGCGATGATCAAGCTCGCGCGCACGCTGAATTTCAAGGTGATTGCCGAACAGGTGGAAGACAACGCATCGGTCGATGCGGCACGCGCGATCGGCGTCGACTACATGCAAGGCTACGCGCTCGGCCGGCCGGCCCCGCTGCCTATCGCCGCCTGAGCCGACCTGCCGCGCCGTCAGGGCGCCGGCGCGAAAATCTCGTTGCTGCGTACGAACGCGTCGAGGAATCGGCGCATGACGCGCAGCTGCGTGCGGTGTTCGGATAGCGCCGCGAGCTTGCCGGCGACTTCCGCCTCGCTGAGCGGCAGTTGCTGCCACGCGAGGCTCCGCGCGCTGCGTGGCGGCAGCAGCGGACGTTCGCGGTGCAATCCACGTGGCGACGGCCATTTGTGCCCGCCATGCACGATCCAGTAGTAGATGCGGATCTTCGACGAACGTTCGCGCAATAACTGCACCGCCAGCTCGCCGCTCGCGCTGTGGTCCGGGTGCTTGTCCTGCGGCGCCGCCACCAGCACGATCGTCGGTGCGAAGCGCGTGATTGCATCCTGCAGGTTGCGCCGTAGTTCGGCGCCGGTGTAAGGGCTGCCCGCATGCAGCGCCTCGGCGTACGGCACGGCGCTGACGCCGGTGTAGCGCGAGCGCAGCGGCACCGACGATTGCGAATGGGCCAGCGCGCGCACGTCGCGATCGGGGAATCCCAGCAGCAGTTGCTGCGCACGCGGCACGCCGAGCCGGCTTGCAGCGGCGTGCGCTTCGCTAATGCGGCGCATGCCGAGCTTTTCCAGTCCCTTGCCCTTCGGTCGCAACGTGAGTTCGGTCACGATCGCGTCGATTTCGAAGCTGTCCCCGGCCGTGATCCACACGACACCGACTGCAGCGTGGGCTGCGACCGCTTGCTGCAAATAGCCCGCGCAGCACAGCGTCTCGTCGTCCGGGTGCGGCGCGATGACGAGGATACGGTCGCCGGCGTGTGGCGATGCCATCGGCGGCAATGGCGGCGGCGCCGCCAATACCGGCGCGGCCGACACGCCGCGCGCGGCCAGCACGGCAAATGCGCCCAGTGCGGAAAGCGCGGAAAGCGCGGAAAGCGCGGCGCGGGTCGCGATCAACGCTGCGCCTCGCGCTCGAGCAACGCTCGCTTGCGTTCGATGCCCCAGCGGTACCCGGACAACGCACCGTCGTTGCGCACGACGCGATGGCAGGGAACCGCGACCGCGAGTGAATTCGCCGCACAGGCCTGCGCGACCGCGCGCGCGGATCGCGGTGCACCGATGCGACGCGCGATCTCGGTGTAACTGGCAGTGGAGCCGGCCGGGATCTTGCGCAGCGCCTGCCAGACTTTCTGCTGGAATGCCGTGCCGCGCACATCGAGCGGCAAATTCAGGCCGCTAGCCGGCGCGTCGACACAGCGTACGACGGCCGCCACGCAGCGCTCAAACCCCGCATCGCCGCCGCGCAGCGTAGCGCGCGGAAAGCGCTCCTGCAGGTCGCGCCGCAGCGCTTCAGGGTCGTCGCCCAGCAGGATGGCGCAGATGCCTTTGTCGCTTTGCGCGACCAGCACCGCACCGAGCGAGCAATTGCCGGCCGCGAAACGAATCGTCGTGTGCGCGCCGCCCGCGCGAAACGCGCGTGGTGTCATGCCGAGCACCTGGTTCGAGGTCGCGTAGAAACGACCGCCGGAATTGAATCCCGCATCGAGAATGGCCTGCGTGACGGTGCCTGCGCGCCGCAGTTCGCCGCGCACGCGCCGCGTGCGGTGTGCAAGCGCATAGTCACGCGGGCTCACTCCGACGACGCTCTTGAAGACGCGCTGGAAATGGAAGGCACTCATGCCGGCCTGGTGCGCCAGCAGCGCGAGCCGCGGCGGTGTAGCAGCGCCCTCGATGTAGCGACAGATGCGCGCCATCAACTGCGCACGCGCATCGGCCGGTGAAGCTTGTTGTGGCCGACAGCGCTTGCAGGGCCGGAACCCCGCCGCTTCTGCGGCCGCGCAATCGGCGTGGAACGCCACGTTCTCCGGACGAGCCGCGCGCGCTGAACAGGATGGCCGGCAATACACGCCGGTCGTGCGCACGGAAAACACGAACCGGCCATCGTGCGCGGCATCGCGCGCGAGCAGGGCGGTCCAGCGCGGGTCGCGGTCGTGGGTTTGCGGCGATTTCATGGGCGCAACTGTAGCCCATGCCACGCGGTGCAACACCCCGAACCTTGCGGTTGAATCAGTTGGTACGCAACAGCCGCGAGCGGCCCCGCTGGCAGATCACGTAACCGACCGCGAACACCAGCAAGCAACCGCCCGCGCCTTTCAGCAGAAACAGCGTGGGATGCGCGCTGCCCGCCGGCGGAATCAACGATACGATGGTCGCGAATGTCGTTGCCAGCACGCCGGTCCATGCGATCAGCCATCCGACGCGCGGGCCGCCCGGGATCAGCGCGATGTTGGTCGCCCCGCTGTCCGCACCCGCGGATTTCCGCCGCAGCACCGGGAGCGCCGCGAAGATGTAGATCCACACGGCGCAGCTCAGCGCCGCGGTCATGTCGATCAGCAGCAGGTAGGCTTCGTGGATCGTCGATCCGCAGATCGCCGCCAACAGCACGATCGATGTCGCGCCTGCCTGCACCAGCAGGGCGATATGCGGCGTGCCGTAGCGCGGATGGATCGCCCCGAGTCGCCCGGGCAGGTAGTGGCCGAGGCCCATGACGAATGGCAGCCGCGCCGTGCCGGCGATCCATGCGCCCAGGCCCCCCGCGCTTGTCAGCGCGAGCAGTGCCGCCGCGATGACACCGAACATGGGCATGCCGATGCGCTGGCCGGTCGCTTCCATGGCTTCGGGAATGCCGCTGATGACACCGATCTGGTCAGGCGGCAACGCGACCAGAAGCGAGGCCGTGCCGGCTACATAGATGATCGTGATGACGACGCCGGAGACCAGTATTGCACGCCGGATCGTGCGCGCCGAATTGCGGATCTCATCGCCCAGTATCGGCCCGAGTTCCAGGCCGACGAAAGCCAGCATCAGGATCGCGAAGGTGTTTAGCGTTGGCAGTGATTGCAGGTTCGGCAGCAGGTCGGCGGCGTGCACCCGCGTCGCCGAGCCATAGCGCCACCACGCCAAGGCGCCACCGATCAGCACTTGCGCACCGACGGCGATTGACGCCAATCCGCCAATGTTCTGCAGCCATTTCGCGCGGCGCAGTCCGAGGATGTTCAGCAGCGTGACGAGCCAGAGCAGCGCGAGGCAGAAAATACCGTTGTACATCGGGCTCTCGTCGAGCGAGCGCAACGAGGCGCCGGCCGTGTGCAGCACGATGCCGGAAACGAACAACAGCAGGGAAGGAAAGAAAACGAGGTTCGATATCCAGTAGGCCCAGCCCGCGAGAAATCCGTGCGTGTCGCCGAACGCGGCCTGCGTCCAGCGATAGAGTCCGCCCACATGAGGGATGCGCGAACTGAGTTCCTGCACGGTCAATGCCGAAGGCACGAAGAACAGAACGAAGGCGACGATCCACAATGTCAGGCTCGCCGGGCCCAGCTGCGCCGCTGTTGACAGCCACCGCAGTCCGACGATCGCCGCAATGTTCAGCAGCACCAGGTCGAATGTTCCGAGCGCACGATGCAACCCCGGCCCGTTTGCCGGAGGGGAAACCGCTTTCAAACGCATGCGGCAAGCCTCGCACAATGCGCAGCCCACAGCCAGTGCCCCGAGGCGTTTCGCTATCGTTTGCATTCGCAATTGACGCAGAATGCGGGGCAAGCAGCCCTCCAAGGAATCGCAAATGTTTCGCGTCGCCTGCATTGTGATCGTGCTCACGTTTTCAGTGTGCGCGAAATCCGCGACGGCGATGCCGCCGCAAGTTAACGCAGCCGGCGTCGATGTCGCTGCCGGCGCGCGCTTTGCGGCGCTCGCGCTCAAATGCCTGCACCAGGAATATCCCAATCACATCAGCCACACGCTCGATGGCGAGGCCGACGTGCGCGCGCCGCACGATTTGACGCCGGCTTTCTACGGTTGCCTCGATTGGCACTCCGACGTGCACGGCCATTGGTTGCTGGTGCGATTGCTGCACGTGCTTCCGGAGGCGCCGTTCGCGGCAGAGGCGCGCGCCGCGGTGGCGCAGAGCCTCACGAGCGCAAACATCGCGGGCGAGATGGCCTACATGCGTCGGGCCGACCGCGCATCGTTTGAGCGGCCCTACGGGCTGGCGTGGCTGCTGCAGCTGTGCGCGGAGCTGCGGCAGTGGCACGACCCGCAGGCGCAGCAATGGATCGCAACGCTGCAGCCGCTCGAAATGGAAGTTGCCGCGCGACTGAAGAGCTACCTGCCGAAGCTCCACTATCCGATTCGCATCGGCGAGCATGACCAGACAGCCTTTGCACTGGGCCTGATCTGGGATTGGGCGCTCGTCGCCGGCGACGGCGACATGCGCACTGCGCTCGCCGATGCGGGCCACCGCTTCTATGCGAATGATCGCGCTTGCCCATTGGCCTACGAGCCCTCGGGTGAGGATTTCCTTTCACCCTGTCTCGCCGAGGCGGATTTCATGCGCCGCGTGCTGGATCGCGCGGCTTTCGCGAAGTGGTTGTCTGCATTCCTGCCGGGAATTCCGGCCAGGTCCGGCGCCGCATGGCTGGACCCGGCGGTGGTCACCGACCGTTCCGATCCAAAGCTCGCGCACATTGATGGCCTGAACCTGAGCCGCGCCTGGATGCTCGAGGGCATCGCGCACGCGCTGCCGCCGGGCGATGCACGCATCGCGGCGCTATCGGCGAGTGCCCAGCGTCATCGCGACGCGGCTTTACCCGCCGTCACCGGCGAGCATTACGAGGGCGGACATTGGCTCGGCACGTATGCCGTTTACCTGACGACGCAGGCTGGATTGCATTGAACGCATGCCTGCGCGCCCTGCGGGGCAAGTGAATATTTTTTGCGTTACATGTACTCGATTACATGTAACGCTTTTTTTCAAACGAACGGTTCGTAAGCCCGCTCGGGGGAGCTGAACATGCCAAAGCAGTGGATCATTGGCCTTGCATTTGCGACGAGCGTGGGCACCCTTGCGGCCGTGGCTGCTCCCGCGCCGCCGCGCACGGCACAGCTACGCCCTGCAGTACCCGAAGAGGCCGCGCTTGAGCCCGGCCTCGAAGCGATGTACCGCGACCTGCACCAGCATCCCGAGCTCGGCTTCCAGGAGGTTCGCACCTCGGCGCTGCTGGCTACGAGCCTGCGCGCGCTTGGCTACGAGGTCACCACCGGCATAGGCAAGACCGGCGTCGTCGCGCTGCTGCGAAACGGGGCGGGACCCACCGTCATGCTGCGCACCGAACTCGATGCGCTGCCGCTCGAGGAAAAAACCGGGCTCCCCTTCGCGAGCACGGCGACCGCGATCGATGCGAGCGGCGCAAGCGTCCACGTGGATCACGCCTGCGGCCACGACCTGCACATGACGGCGTGGTACGGCACCGCGCAACTGATGGCGCAGCGGCGCAACCGCTGGCACGGCACCCTGATGCTGGTGGGGCAGCCGGCGGAGGAACTCGGCAACGGCGCCGAGGCCATGCTGGCCGATGGATTGTTCACGCGTTTTCCAAAACCTGATTTCGCGCTCGGCATGCACGATGAACCGACGCTCCCCTCCGGCGTAGTCGGTTTTTACCCGGGCTACTTCCGCGCCGCCGTCGATTCCGTCGAGATCATCATCCACGGCCGCGGCGGCCATGGCGCGTATCCGCACCTGGCGGTCGATCCGATCGTCATAGCGGCGCGCGCTATCGTCGGCTTGCAGACCGTGGTTTCACGCGAGACCGACACGCTCTCGCCCGCGGTCGTGACGGTCGGTTCCATCCACGGGGGCACGGCGCCGAACATCATTCCCGATGACGTGCGCATGCTGCTGACAGTGCGCACTTTCGATGCGGCCGTGCGTGAACACGTGCTCGCATCGATCAAACGCCAGGTGGATGCGGAGGCGACAGCCGCAAACGCGCCGCGCATGCCAGACGTGAAAGTCTACGAAAGCGCCGACATGGTCTACAACGATCCTGCGACGACCGCGCGCTTGGTCGCAACGCTGCGGCGCGAGCTGGGCCCGGACAGCGTGCGCGAAATGCCGCCGCAGATGGGCGCCGAGGATTTTTCGCAGTATGGCCGCGCGGGCGTCGCAGGATCGTTGTAGACCATGTCGGCGCTTTCGTAGACTTTCACGTCTGGCATGCGCGGCGCGTTTGCGGCTGTCGCCTCCGCATCCACCTGGCGTTTGATCGA
>JBOHZW010000367.1:0-3427 GCA_050738715.1 Steroidobacteraceae bacterium
GCCCACCAGCTGCCGAGCGCGATGCCACAGCTGAGGAACGCCCACGCCATTACGGTCCACGGGCGCTGCCAGCGCGCCCAGGCGTGATCCGTGCGGCCCGCCAGCATTGCAGCGCACGCAAACGCAAAGCTCACGCTCATACCGACGTAGCCGGCATACAGGATCGGCGGATGGATCGCCATCGCGAAATCCTGCAGCAATGGATTCAGGTCATTGCCGTCGATCGCCGCCGGCAACAGCCGCTCGAACGGATTGGACGTGGACAGCAGGAACAGCAGGAAGCCGAAGTTCACGACGCCGAGTACGCCGAGCACACGCCCGGTGTAGTTGCGCGGCAGGTTTCCGGTGCGCAGCGCCACGGCGACCGTCCACAAACCGAGTACGAAAATCCACAGCAGCAGCGAGCCCTCGTGCGCACCCCACAGCGCCGTGATGCGGTAGAACAGCGGCAGCGCTGAATTGGAATGCTCGGCGACGTACCTGACCGAAAAATCGTTGACGATAAAGGCGTGCACCAGGGCGAATGTTCCGAAGCACAGGAACACGAATTGCCCGGCCACGGCATGTGGCACGACGGCCAGCCAGCGCTCGCGGTTCAGATGCGCACCGGCCAGGCCGAAGAAAGCCTGGCACGCGGTCAGCGCCAGCGTGAGGATCATTGCGAAATGCCCGAGTTCGACCAGCATCAGCGCTGTGCCTCCGCGCCGGCTGCGCCCGCCTGCCCGGCCGCGGCGGCCTGACCTGCCTTGAGCGAGCGCGTGACTTCAGGCGGCATGTATTTCTCGTCGTGCTTGGCCAGCACTTCATCGGCGACGAACGTGCCGTGCGTATCGAGGCGGCCGAGCGCTACGACGCCGGCGCCTTCCTTGAACAGGTCAGGTAGCACCCTGTCATACGTGACTGGAACCGAGTGGGCAAAATCGGTCACGACGAAAGCGACGTTCAACGTACCGGTGTTGCGCTTTACGCTGCCCTTCACGACCATTCCCCCCAGGCGGAAACGTTGCCCCTGCTTGACCTGGCCGGCCGCGACTTTGCTCGGATCGAAGTAAAACATTACATTTTCCCGAAACGCGCGCAGCGCGAGTGTGCCCGCCACGCTCACACCTACTACGATGACGGCCACTAGTGTCATGCGTCGCTGGCGTGGAGTCACGTGTCGCTCCGTTGCGCCAGTGCGCGGCGGCGCGCTTCATTCTTCGCCGTGCGCACAGCGCGCCGCGCCAGCACGATATTCAGCACGATGGCGAACAGTGCGAGCAGGTAGGACGGCCAGACGAAGGGCCAGTATCCACCCATGTACAGCCAATGGAGCATCAGCTCGCTCCGATCGCGTCGCTGATCCAGCGCGCGTTGCGCTCGCGGCGCAGTATCTCGCCGCGTGCGCGCACCAGCAGGATGGCCGCGAAGTACAACGTGAAGGCCAGCATCATCAGCAACAGCGGCACCAGCATGCTCGATGGCATCGACGCCTTGCCGAACTTCAGCAAGGTATGTCCCTGGTGAAGTGAATTCCACCAGTCGACCGAATAGTGAATGATCGGCAAATTGACAACGCCCACAAGCGCGAGCACCGCGCTGGCCCGATCGGCGCGCGCGGTGTCATCGATGGCACTGCGCAAGCCCATGTAGCCGAGGTACAGGAACAGGAGCACGAGTTCCGAAACGAGGCGCGGATCCCACTCCCAGTAGGTGCCCCACATCGGCCGCCCCCACAGGCTCCCGGTCGCGAGCGCGACGAACGTGAACCACGCGCCGACGGTGGCGCTGCTCGCCGCAACGGCGTGCGCGACGTTCATGCGCCAGATCAGGCCTACTGCGGCGGCGCCGGCCATCACTGCATAGGCCGTGGTAGAAAGCACAGCCGCGGGCACGTGCACAAAGATGATGCGATAGCCCTCACCTTGCTGGTAGTCAGGCGGGGCCAGCCCAAGCGCGCCGATCAATCCCGCAACGCCCGCGATCGCAGCGAGCCATGCAAACCATGGAATCATTTTTCCGGCAATGCGGAAAAAATACGGTGGCGATCCAAAGCGGTGAAACCAGGTCCAGTTCAATGTCGACTCCAGCTCCTACTCGAGACTGATGCGGACCGCGGCGGCGGCCGCAAGCGGCGTGAGCGTGGCGGCCAGCACCGCGATGGCACCCAGTAAGTCCATCGGCGCCGCCATCGGTTCAAGCGCTATCGCCAGCGCCGTGGCGCGTGCGCCGAAAATCAGCACCGGCACCGCCAATGGCAGCACCAGCAGCGCCAGCAATACGCCGCCGCGCCGCAGGCCGAGCGTCAACGCGGCGCCCACGGCGCCGATCAGGCTCAGCGCAACGCTCCCGAGCAGGAGCGTAGCCATCACGCCCGGAATCGCCGCCAGCGGCGCTCCCAGCGCGGTGGCCACGAGCGGTGCGACCAGCACCAGCGGCAATCCAGTCAGCAGCCAATGCACGGCAGTCTTCGCCAGCAGCAACCACGACAGCGGCAGGCCCGAAACCGCCAGTTGCTCGAGCGAACCGTCCTGGCCATCTTCACGGAACAGCAGCTCGAGCGCCAGCAATGATGACAGGAGCGCGGCGACCCACAGCGCGCCCGGCGCAATGTCTCTGAGATGCGACAGCTGCGGATCGGTCGCGAGCGGAAACAGCGTCGTCACCACGACGAAAAAGACCAATGGCTGCAACCATTCTCCGGGCCTGCGCAAACCGAGGCGCAGGTCGCGCTGTGCCAGCAGCCAGCCTGCCCTGCCCGTCGACACGCTACTTGGACTCGCGTTGTTCATCGGAGTTCGAGCGCCTTGATACGATCCGCTACCAGCGTCAGCGGCAGATGCGTGGCGATGACCGCTGCGCCGCCGCGCTCGAGGTGTGTGGACAGAATCTGGCCAAACATATGCTGGCCCTGCACGTCGAGATTTGATGTCGGTTCATCGAGCAGCCACAACGCGCTATCGAGCAGCAGCACGCGCGCGAGCGCCACGCGGCGTTGCTGGCCTGCCGACATCTGGCGCGCGAGGCGACCGTCGCTGTGCGGAAATCCAACGCGCGCCAGCGCCGCGTCGATATCAGCTGCGTTGAAATCACGTCGAAGTCCCGCCGAGTAGCGCAGGTTCTCAGGCGCGGACAGATCGCCCTTCAATCCGGTGCCGTGGCCGAGCCAGGCGAGTTCGCTGTGAAATGCGTGAGGGTCGCGTCGGGTGTCGTGGCCGCGCCAGCTGATCGTGCCCGACTCGAGCGGCAGGAGTCCCGCCAGTGCGCGCAGCAACGTCGATTTGCCGCTCCCATTGACGCCTGTGACTTGCAGGCAGTGCCCGGCTGCGACGTCGAACGACAGGCCGCGCAGCACGTGCCGGTCGCCGCGCCACAAGTGCAGATCGAGTGTTGCGAGCATCGTCATCGTTGGTGCGGACGGCGGGACTCGAACCCACACTCCCCTTTC
>JBOHZW010000368.1:0-2037 GCA_050738715.1 Steroidobacteraceae bacterium
CCGCCGAAGTGGCGCGCGCCGCCATGCCGCAGCCGCCGCGCGCCGCCGCAGTGCTGGTGCCGATCGTCGATCGTCCCGCGGCGCCGACCTTGTTGCTGACGGCGCGCGCGACGCATCTCAGGCATCATGCGGGGCAAATCAGTTTTCCAGGCGGGGGCATCGAGCCCGACGATCAGCATGTGGTTGCGGCAGCGTTGCGGGAAACGCGCGAGGAAATCGGCATCGACAGCCGCTACATCGAGCCGCTGGGTTTCCTGCCCGACCAGGTCGTGCTCACCGGTTTTCGAATCACGCCGGTCGTTGCGTTGCTGCGGCCGGATTTCAACCTGCGGATCGACGATTCGGAAGTGGCGGAGGTGTTCGAAATGCCGCTGGAGATCCTCGTCGATGAAAAGAACTTCGTGCCGGTGCGCCGGCAGTTGCGCGGCTTCGAGGTGACGCTGCTCGATGTCATCCATGAAGGCCGCGAGATCTGGGGCGCGACGGCGGGCATGTTGCTGGTGCTGCATCGCGCGTTGCAGGATCCGGCGTGAGCGCCGCGGCCGAGCGCCTCGACGCGCTGCTGCAATTGATGGCCCGGTTGCGTGATCCGCAGCGCGGCTGTCCGTGGGACCGTGAACAGGATTTCAGCACGATCGCGCCGCACACGATCGAGGAAGCCTACGAGCTCGAGGAGGCGATCACGGGCGGTGAGCCCAAGCGCATCCGCGATGAATTGGGCGACCTGCTTTTCCAGGTCGTGTTCCATGCGCAAATGGCCAGCGAGCGCGGCTGGTTCAATTTCGCCGATGTGGCCGCAGGCGTGCACGACAAGCTCGTGCGCCGTCATCCGCACGTGTTTGGCGGCGCTGTGGGCGAAGGCCAGGCGGATTTGTCGCGCGCGTGGGATCAGGCCAAGGCCGCCGAACGTGCCGCGAGTGGTGCGCACGGCGCGCTCGCGGGCGTTGCCGTGGCGCTCCCGGCTCTGAGCCGCGCCGCGAAGCTCGCGCGCCGCGCTGGCGCGGTGGGCTTCGATTGGTTCGATGAACATGCCGTTCGTCCGAAAATCGCCGAAGAGCTGCGCGAGACCGAGCAGGCCATCGCGACCGGCAATGCCGTCACCATAGAAGAGGAGCTCGGCGACACTTTGTTCGCGCTGGCGAACTGGGCCCGCCTGCTGCACGTCGATCCGGAGAATGCCCTGCGCAGCGCCAACCGCAAGTTCGAGCGGCGTTTCGCGGCCATGGAGGCGTTGATGGCGGAGCGCGGCTGGAAAGCGGCCGATCTGGATGCCGAGCGCTGGGATGAACTCTGGGTCAGCGTCAAATCGACAGAGTAGCGGCCGTATGGACGTCCTGGGTGTGGCCAGGCCCCAGGCGGGGTTCAGGGGTCGTTCAGGCGCCGCTGGCTAGCATCTCGACCCATGGGCAGAAATCGCTCATGCGCCAAGATTAAGGAGCCGCTTATGTTGTGCAAGGCAATGATCCCGGTCCTGGCCAGCGCGCTGGTGGTGGTTGCACCGGCCATGGCCGATCCGGACTACGGCTGGCAGGACGATCGTCCCCCGGATCAGGCAGGCCCGAGCTACAACTATGGTTCGGACAATGAGCCCGGATACGACTACGCGCGCGTCACGCAGGTTACGCCGCACTACCAGCAGGTGCGCATCAGCGTGCCGCGCCAGGAATGCTACGCCGACACGCGCTACGTGCCGGAGCGGCGTTACTACGATTACGACCGCGACCGTGCAGTGGCCGGCGGAACAATGATCGGCGGACTCATCGGCGCGGTGATCGGCCACCAGATCGGCCACGGCCCGGCGCGCGGTCTCGGCACCGTTGCGGGCGCCGTCATCGGCGGCGCGATCGGCCACGATGCCGCGCAGCGCAACTCGGGACCCGACGACGGCGACTACGGCTATCGCGAGGTGCGTCCCGTTGAACGCGAGCGTTGCGTCACGCGCTACAACGAGCGCGTCGAGCAGCGCATCGACGGCTATCACGTGTCTTATCGCTACCAGGGTCGCGACTATCAGACCGACCTGCCGTACGACCCGGG
>JBOHZW010000369.1:0-2961 GCA_050738715.1 Steroidobacteraceae bacterium
GGCGAGCGGCAACTGCGCCGGAATCGGTCGCTGCGGCGAGATCAGTTCGCTGTAGTTGGTGGTATGGCCCTGCGGCCGGATGACGAAGTAGGTGACATACGATGCCACCACCGGAGCCGCGCAAACCAGCAGCAGCAGCAGCATCTTCAGGCGCCCGGCGAGGGTGCGCCGGGCAATCGCATCGGCGCCCGGCAACGGGATCGAATGCACCGTGAAGCCGAGTGCCGATGCCGGCTCAGTCGCGATGCGGGCGGCGTGGCCGGATGAGTTGGAACCAGACATACAGACCTGCCATCAAGACGGCTATGGAGAACCACTGGAACGCGTAGCCGTAGTGCATTTGCACGTCGATCGCCGGGAGCGACCAGCGTCGCAACAGGCCATCGCCGGTGGTCGAGGGGGAATCGCGCTGCAGCACCGACATCGGCAGCAGCCGCAATCCGGTTTCGCGCGCGAAATCCGCGATGTCGAGATTTTGCCGGATCAAACCGCTCGACTCGGTCGAAAACTGATACAGCCGTGCCGGCGGCGGGGCGATCAGGCCTTCGATCAGTACGATGGCGGACGGCGTCGCCACCGCCGGCAGCAGAGCGCGATCACGCATGTCGCGCGGCACCCAGCCGCGCTGCACCAGCACCGCATCGCGCTCGCCATCGAGTTGCAGCGGAGTGATGACGTAGAAGCCCGGCAGCCCGTTCATCTGCCGGTTGTCCAGGAAGACGGTATGCCCGTCGACCCAGTGGCCACGCAAGCGAGCCCGGCGATAGTGCTGCGCCGCCGCTGCGTCCGCGCTGCGCCCGAGGGCAGCGCCGTCGAGCGGTGTCAATGTCGAACGGGCGTCTAGCTGGGTCTGCAGCGCGACCTTCTGTGCCGCGCGACTCAATTGCCAGAAACCGAGGCGCGCGGTCACTGCGACGGCGACCAGCGTGGCCAGCAGCACGAGCCCCGCACGCCGTCGGGCGGCGGTGGCGATCAAGCGCGAGCCCCCGTCAGGGCGGTGCGCCAGCGCGGATAATCGTGGTTCATGGATTACGTGATCGGCCTGGCATTCGTCGGCATCCTCGGCGCTCTCGCGATGGCCGGCGTCTTCATGCTGCGCGACGGCCGCGACGGCAAACCCCGCTCCGAAAAAATGATGCACGCGCTGGCGCTGCGCATCGGCCTGTCGGTACTGCTGTTCGTGTTCATCCTGCTGAGCTGGTGGCTCGGGTGGATCCATCCGACGGGAATACCGCTGGGCAGATGACGGGGCGCCGCAAAAAACAAACGCCGCGTCGAGCGGCATTTGTTTGCGATGAAGCGGCGCGCATGTCGGCCCGGCGCCCGGGCAAACCGCAGCGTGCGGTGACTAGAGCCAGTAGACGACGAAATAGAGGCCGAGCCAGACGACGTCGACGAAATGCCAGTACCAGGCTGCGCCTTCGAAGCCGAAGTGGCGCTGCGGCGTGAAGTGGCCCTTCATCAGCCGGATCGTGATGAACGTCAGCATCATCATGCCGACGAAGACGTGAAAGCCGTGGAAGCCGGTGAGCATGAAGAATGTCGAACCGTACGGGCCTGACGTGAGCTTCAAATTCAACTCGGTGTAGGCGTGGTGGTACTCGTAGGCCTGGAAGCACAGGAACGTCAGACCCAGCAGCACCGTAAGCCACATGAAACCGATCGTCTTCGCACGCCGGCCGGCGATCAGCGCGTGGTGGGCGATCGTGATGGTCACGCCGGAGCTCAGCAGCAGCGCGGTGTTGAGCGTCGGAATCGGCCACGGCCCCATGGTCCGGAACGGCTCGGTGATTCCGGCGGGAGAGGCCGTCAAACCGGGGACGTCCTGCGGCCAGATGGCTCTGAAGTGAGGCCACAGCACTCCAGCATCGAGGCTTCCCAGGCTCGGCAGCCCGACCACTCGAAGGTAGTACAACGCGCCGAAAAAGCCGCCGAAGAACATCACCTCGGTAAAGATGAACCAGCTCATGCTCCAGCGAAACGACCTGTCGACATGCAGGCTGTAGAGTCCGCGCTCGGTTTCGCCGATGGCCCGGCGAAACCAATGCTGCACCGCGAAGACCCAGAGCAGCAACCCGACGACGAAAGAGTAGACACCCCAAGCGCCGCCGTTGATCCAGTCGGTCCCGCCGGCAATGATGAAAAGCATCCCGGCCGCCACGAGTACCGGATCGCGCGAAGGCGTCGGAAGGAAATAGTTGGGCTGTATCGCCTGTTGCGTCGCTGCGGACATGTGTTCTCCTGCAATTCCCGGTTATCGAAATTCAAGCGGAGCGCGTGCTGACGGCTCCGTGTTCAAGCCGCGACTCCGCTGCGGATCACCCAATTCACCAGCAGCAGCAGCGCGCCGACGAACAGCATCGCTGCGATGACACCGCCCGCGATCAAATGCAGCGGCTTCAACTGGCTGACATCCTTTTGATGCTCGCGCGAATTGCGAACACCGAAGAGCGCCCACGCGACCGCCCTGGCGGTCTGCAAGGCGTTGCCGGTGCGCCTTTCACGCGCGTTCATGATCGTGCTCCCTCGATCGGCTTGGCTTGCGCGGCGGTCGCATCGGGTGCAGCCGGCACTTTGCCGCCGACTTCGAAGAAGGTATACGACAGCGTGATGGTGTGGATATCGCGGGGCAATTTCGGATCGATCACGAACACCACCGGCCAATGCTTCGATTCGCCCGGCTTCAGCGTGTATTGATTGAAGCAAAAGCATTCGAGCTTGTTGAAGTACCGCATTGCCTGGTTCGGCGCGTAACTCGGGATCGCCTGCGCCGCCATCGTGCGATTCTGGGTATTGCGAAACTCGTACATCACCGTCGTAATTTCGCCCGGGTGCACCTGCAACGACGCGGTGGCGGGCTTGAATTCCCAAAGCCCGCGCGCATTCGCATCGAACTCGACCGTGATGCTGCGGCTCGCGTCGATCTGGGTGTTCCTGTCGTAGGTGCGCGAAGTCGAAGCG
>JBOHZW010000370.1:0-5364 GCA_050738715.1 Steroidobacteraceae bacterium
CGCTTGCCGACGCGACGGAACAGCGGCGTGCCGAGAAGCCGTTCGAGCTGCGTGACCTGCTGCGAGATGCTCGGCTGCGAGATCTGCAGGCGTTCGGCCGCCCGGGTGAAATTCTCGGTTTGCGCAACAGCCAGGAAGTAGCGCAGGTGCCTGATTTCCACCGCCTCTGTCATGGGCGGTATCTTAGCCGACCGCCCCGCACGAGCGCGCTACTCCAGCGGCATGGCCGGGCCGCCCAGGTGCAGCGGCACCGTCACAGTGACCAGGCTCGCGACGCCGTTGCGGCTGGCGAGCTTGACCGTGCCGCCGACTGCGTCGACGCGTTCGAACAGCTGTATCAGCCCCAGCCCGTGACCGCCGTTGCGTGGCCGCACATCCTGGCGCGAGAATCCGACGCCGTCGTCGAATACTTCGATGACTACCGATTCGTTTTCGACGCGACCCTGCACATCCACGCGGGTGCCATGCGAGTGCCGGTAGGCGTTGAAGATGAGCTCGCGCACGATTCGAAACACGAGTCGCAACGTGTCCACAGGCACCTGGGCGTCCGGCACCACCTCAACCGCCACCGGAAAACCGTAACGCTTCTGGAACTGCAGGCCCATCGATTCAATCAGCTCGCGCAGGTTCGTCGACTCGAGTTCGGTCGGGCTGAGGTCGGCGATCAATTCGCGCACGTGCTGCTGCGCTTCGGCCGAGGCGGCCTCCGCACCGGACAGCAGTTCGAGCGTGGAGGGTTCGCCCAGGCGCTGGCGGAGTGCCGCGAGCAGGAAACTCTGGCCTGTCAGCGTCTGCGCGATGCCATCGTGCAGATCCTCGGCGGTGCGCTGCCGCGCCCCGTCCTCCGCGTGATCGAGCTCGGCCGCGTACCAGCGCAGCCGTGCGCGTTCACGCTTCAGGGTCGCCAGCAACCGGCGCTGCTTGTGCTCGATGTTGCTGATGAACATGGCTGCGCCGCACACCGCCAGCATCGACAGCTGAGCGTTCACCATGGGGTTTTGCCAATCGACAAGGCCGGGCACCGGCCGAAACGAACCGAAGCCGTGCGCGGCGACATAGGCGACAGCGACGCCGATCGCCGGTACCGCAACGTAAACGGTGCGGCGCGAAAAGCGCAGCGCCAGCCAGGAGATCGGAAACACGAGCAGCATCAGCGCCGGCACGCGCGCCAGTTCGGGCGACGGCATGAAACCACGCCAACCGAATACCAGCACGATCAGGATGGCAATCGCGACGGCTTCCCAGGTTGCGCCCGGAGCGACTTCGGGACTGTCGCGACTCTTGCCGAGGATCAGCGCCAGCGCCGGCGCAAACAGCGAGATGCTCAGGGCGGCACTGAGCATCCAGATCGTCACATCGATGCCGGCCGGTTCGATGCCGGAGCGCGTCGCAAAAAACCAGTCGCCGAGCATGGCGCCGGGCAGCACGCCGACCAGGATTGCATACAGCCACATCGGTGAGGCCACCAGTTGCAGGTTGGGCCCGAACAGGAAGCGCCGCAGGCCGCGCGCGACGACGACTGGACCCACGTCGGTCAGCAGGTGGGCCAGCAGGTACCAGAGCACTCCCGCCACGCCGAGGCCGTGGCCATGGACCACGTTGCTGGCCAGCGGGGCGCACACCATCTCGACGGCGCCGGCCGCAAGGCCGACCAGCAGCCACGCCCGGAGCGGTGTTACGAGGAATGCCAGGAACAACGCGGCGTCGGCGGGCCAAATAGGTGCGGGTCCGGTGGTGGTCGGAATCAGCAGGTAACCGATGAAGATGAGAATCGGGTAGGCGATGAACAACCCGAGCAGCAAGCGAGGGGTCGGCTCGGGCAGCAGGATGGCCGCGACGTCTTCGCCACGCAATTCGTGGGCATCGCTGGGGTAGGCCGGCAGCGTCATGGGTCCTAAGCCTCTGCGGCTGGCGGAATCATGCCTCACCCTAGTTCCGCCTCCCGCGGCCCGTATGCCGGGAAATCTGCATGTCGCCTATTCGAGCGTGGTCACGCCATGCTGAATTGCGAACTTGATCAAACCCGCCAGCTGGTTGACCTGCAGTTTTTGCATAAGGCGGCTGCGGTAGCTGTCGACCGTCTTCGGGGACAGATGCAGCAGCTCGCCGATTTTCGCGCTCGAGTAACCGTCGGCAACCAACCGCAACACTTCGCGCTCGCGTCGACTGAGGCTATCGACGGCGCTGACGCCTTTTCGTTCGGTGATGCCTTGCGCGACGATCTCGGCGGCCTTGCGGCTGAGGTATCGCTGGCCGCGATCGACCGTGCGCACCGCATCGACGATTTCCGCGCTCGCCGATTCCTTCAACAGGTAGCCGCGGGCGCCGGCTTCGAGCGCCTGGAACACGTGCTGCGCGCTCGAGTGCATCGACAGCATGACGATCAACGTGTCCGGGAGCGCCGCGATGATCTGGCGCGCAGCTTCAATGCCGTTGAGCTCGGGCATCGAGATATCGAGGATGACGACACGCGGCTGCGCCTTCCTGACCTTCGCGACCGCCTCGTTTCCGTCGGAGGCGGTGCCAACGATTTCAATGCCCGGATGCGTGCGTAGAAGGGCCACGAGGCCATCGCGCACGATGGCGTGATCGTCTGCCACGAAGACCGAAATTGACATATCGGGCCCCGCTCGCAAGATTTCCCTACATCCGCCAGGGATCGCTCCCGGCAGTCGCCGGGTGATCCAACCCATAGAGTAACGCTATTGATTGCTCGAATGGGCAGGGAAAGCTTCGTGATCCGCGAGACGACACATAGCAAGCGCGATGTCTGGATCGAGGCCGGCGTGGTCTGGGCTGCGGCCGAGGGCACTCTGGCGGACGCCGCGCACCAGAACCTGACCCAGCGCGCCGTGACGATGGCTGCGAGCGCCGGCGCCCAGAGCTGGCGGCTGTTGTTGGATTACCGCCGCGCGATCCTGACGGCCGACGTGCTGTCGTTGAGCCGGCTGGCCGAGCAGTTGAGTGGCCTGGGGCTCCCCGCGGGCACCCGCATTGCAATGTTGTGCCGGCAGCGCTCGACGAGCTTCGTGTTCTGGGAGCGAGTGCTGCGAGCGCGCGGCCACGAAGTATCCGTATTCACAGATGGAGAAGAGGCCTTGAGCTGGCTATACCGCCCCAATACGGCGGATGTTGCCGCGATCCGCTAGCCTTCCGGCTGCGCCCGCCGCCCAGGCGGCGCGCCCCTGCGCAAGATCACCCGAGGGAGCCGCGGCAAGCGGGCACGCTCGAGGCGCGCGCGCTCCAGCGTGGAATCGGTGCGGTAGATCAGCTGCGGGTGGGTGACCGCGTAGCGATCGCGCAATGCCTGCTCGAATTCCTGCACCGACAGCGTCAGTTGCAGATCGCCGCTCGCGGTGTCCGGGTCGACGCCCAGCAATTCGCAGGCGCACTGCACGACCAGCCGCGCGCGCCGCTCGGATACGGGCAGGCGCATGCCCCGGCTGAGCGCCAGGCGCGCTGCAGCCTGCGCGGGAGCGGAGTGCATCGGTAAGCTCATGTTCGGCTCTGGCGCATCCATGGGCGAACGTCCTCTATTCCGGACCCGGTCGTTCCGGGCGCCGCCAGTTAAGCCCATTGAAGCTGAACGATCCCTGAATCCTCTGGACGGAAGTTGCTACGGTATAATCGAGGGCTGGCCAGGCTCGCCCAGCACTGACAGGCCCGATTAGGCGAAAGTGGCGGAACTGGTAGACGCGCTGGCCTTAGGAGCCAGTGGGGCAACCCGTAAGAGTTCGAGTCTCTTCTTTCGCACCAGCTTTATTTCAGGAATCATCAGGACATGCAGGTTTCCCTCGTTTCCACAAACGGACTGGAGCGCCGCCTCGAGGTCACGGTGCCTGGCGAGATCCTCGCCAACCGGGTCGATGCGCAGCTGAAGGACCTGGCGCGCACGGCGCGGCTGAAGGGGTTTCGCCCAGGCAAGGTGCCGTTCGCGGTGGTGCGCAAGCAATACGGCGGACAAGTCCACAACGAGGCCGTCAGCGACCTGATGCAACGGAGCTTCGCCGAGGCGGTCGCCCAGGCGAAGTTGCGTCCGGCCGGCGACCCGCGCATCGAACCGCTCCAGGTAGCCCCCGGCGCGGAGCTGCGCTATGCGGCCGTGTTCGAGGTGCTGCCGGAGATCGTGCTGCAACCGCTCGATGCGATTTCGGTCGAGCGTCCTGCCGTGGACGTCAGCGAATCCGACGTCGATGCGATGCTCGAGAGCATGCGCAAGCAGAAACCGATCTTCACCAGCGTCGATCGGCCCGCGGAAGAGCCCGATCGTGTGACGATCGCATTCGAAGGCCGCATCGACGGGGAAGTGTTTCCGGGCGGCCAGGGCGAGGAACTGCACGTCGTGCTCGGCGCCGGCACGATCCTCGCGGAGCTCGACGCCGCATTGCGCGGCATGAGCGTCGGCGAGGAAAAGACTGTGCCGGCGCGCTTTCACGACAATTACGGCGCCGCGGCCGTGGCCGGCAAGGATGCCGTGTTCAAGATCAACGTGAAGAGCGTCGAGTCGCAGCAGCTCCCCGAGCTCAACGAGGAATTCGTGCGCGGCTTCGGCCTCGCCGAAGGCGGCGTGCCGGAATTTCGCGCGCAGGTGCGCGCGACGATGGAGCGCGAAGTCAGCGACACCGCGCAGCAGCGCGTGCGCGAACAGTTGCTCGAAGCGCTTTACCAGAACAATCCGCTTGAACTCCCGCGCGTGCTCCTCGACGAGCAGGTGCGCGAATTGCAGGTGCAGATGCTGCGGCGCATGGGCGTGCAGAAGATCGAGCAACTGCCGCCGCGCGAACCGTACGAAGCGCCGGCTCGCAAGCGCGTCGCGCTCGGCCTTATCATTGGGGAGATCGTGCGGGCCAACTCGATCCGCGTCGATCGCTCGCGTGTCGAGCAGCGGCTGAACGCGGTGGCGGCGTCCTACCCCGATCCCGACAGCGTGCGCCGGCAATACCTGCAGAGCCGCGAGGCGATGGCGCAGCTCGAATCGGCAGTCCTGGAGGACCAGGCGCTTGATTGGGTTCAGTCGAACGTGAAGGTGGTCGATAAACCGGTTAGTTTTGCGGACCTCACCGGTTTCGGCCGTCCCAAAGCAACAGAAGGATGACAGCGGATGAATGAGCGTGCCTTGGGGCTTGTGCCGATCGTCGTCGAGCAGACCGCGCGCGGCGAACGTTCGTACGACATTTATTCGAGGCTCCTGAAGGAGCGGGTGATCTTCGTTGTCGGCGAAGTCGAAGACCACATGGCCAACCTGGTCGTGGCGCAGTTGTTGTTCCTCGAATCCGACAACCCGGATAAAGACATCGCGCTGTACATCAACTCCCCGGGCGGCTCGGTCAGCGCCGGACTGGCGATCTACGACACGATGCAGTT
>JBOHZW010000371.1:0-4354 GCA_050738715.1 Steroidobacteraceae bacterium
GCACCTCCTGACCGGCCGGCGCGAAGACCGCCTGCTGTTCGACCACCAGGTCAAGCTCTCGAAAATGTTCGGCTACGAAGATGCAAGCTTCACCCTCGCGGTCGAGCAGCTCATGCAGCGCTACTACCGCACCGCCATGGACGTGCAGCTGCTCAACGAATTGCTGCTGCAGCTGTTCCGCGAAGCGATCCTCACCGATGACACGCCGCCGAAACCACTGACGCCGCAATTCCAGGTGCGCGACGGTTCGCTCGAGGCCGTCAACGAAGACCTGTTCACGCGAGCGCCCTCGGCGCTGCTCGAGCTGTTCGTGCTGCTGCAGCAACATCCGGAACTGCGCGGAGTGCGCGCCGGCACGATCCGCGCAGTCGGACGAAACCTGTGGCTGATCGATGAGGAGTTCCGCCAGAATCCGCGCAATCACCGCTTGTTCCTCGAGATCCTGCGCGCGCCCCGCGGCGTCACGCACGAATTGCGGCGCATGAACAATTACGGCGTGCTCGGCCGGTATATTCCGGCCTTCGGCCGCATTGTCGGCCGCATGCAGTACGACCTGTTTCATGCCTACACCGTCGATGCGCACACGCTGTTCGTGGTCAGCAATGCGCGGCGCCTGGCAATTCCGGGATTCAACCAGGAACTGCCGCTGGTCTCGCCGATCATGCAGACACTGCCGAAGCAGGAACTCGTCTATCTTGGCGCGTTGTTCCATGACATCGCGAAAGGCCGCGGCGGAGATCATTCGGATCTGGGCGCGGTCGACGCCGAGGCCTTCTGCCTCGAGCAGGGCCTGTCGCGTTATGACGCGCGCCTGGTCGCGTGGCTGGTGAAATCGCACCTGCTGTTGTCGACCACCGCGCAGAAGCTCGACATCGGCGATCCGCAGGTCATCAGCGAATTTGCCCGAAAGGTAGGCGACGAGTCGCATCTCGATTACCTGTATGTGCTGACCTGCGCGGACGTGCGCGGCACGAATCCGAAGCTGTGGAACTCGTGGAAGGCTTCCCTGTTCCACGACCTCTACGAAAAAACGCGCCGCGCACTGCGCCGCGGACTCGAGACGCCGGTCGACCAGGATGAACTCGTGCGCGAAAACCAGGCCGGCGCGCGCTCACTGCTGACGGCCGCCGGCTTCACCGGCGATGCGATTGACGCGGCCTGGCGCATTCTTCCAGAGGCTTATTTCCTGCGCTACACGCCCGCCGAAATCGCGCAGCACACGCAGGTGCTGGCGAGTCCCGACGCCGGCGGCGAGCTCGAGCGCGTCGCGCTGGAGACGCAAAGCGGGAGCGGTACCACATCGGTGTTGATCTACGCCCCGCACCGGCGCCACAGCTTTGCGCGTGCCACCGCGGTGCTCGACCAGCTCGGGCTCAACATCGTCGATGCACGCATCACGCCGGTCGACAACGACTATTCGCTCGACACCTACCACGTGCTTGAGGAAGACGGCACGATGATCACCGATGCCGAGCGCGTGACCGAGATCGAGCAATCGCTGTGGGCATCGCTGCGCAGGTCGCGCGACGCGCCGCTGGCCGTGTCGCGCCGCGCACCGCGCCAGCTGCGCGTGTTTCGCACCGCGACGCAGATAGCGATCACCGTCGATGAACGCAACGCCCGCTCGGTGCTGGAACTCGTCGCCGGCGACCGCCCAGGGCTGTTGTGCGACATCGGCAAGGTGCTGTGGGAAGAGAACGTCGAGCTGCACGCCGCCAAGATCGGCACGATGGGCGAGCGCGCCGAGGACGTGTTCTATGTCACCGACCGCGAACGGCGCCCGCTCGATGAGGCCGCGGCGGAGCGGCTGCGCACACAGCTCATGGAAGCGTTGAGCCCCAGCGCAAGCAGCTAGTACGATGCGTCGTCGCCCAAGCTTCCCTGGAAAGCCGTGAACCCGCAGCAGTTGCGTCCGATCATCGAAGCCGCGTTCGAGCGCCGCCAGGCGCTAACGCCGAACAGTGTCGATGCCGCGACCGCCGCCGCCATAGAAGAGACTATCGCGTTGCTTGACCGCGGCGAACAACGCGTGGCCGAGCCGGTACGCGGTTCGTGGCAGCTTAATGATTGGCTAAAAAAGGCGGTACTGCTGTATTTCCGCACGCACGACAACGTCGTGCACGAAGCCGGCTACACGCGCTTCTTCGACAAGGTGCCTCTCAAGTACGCCGGCGCGAGCATGGCTGAACTCGGCGCCGGCGGCGTGCGGGTCGTGCCCCATGCGATCGTGCGCCGCGGCGCGTTCGTGGCCCCGAACACCGTACTGATGCCCAGCTACATCAACATCGGGGCCTACGTTGACTCGGGCACCATGATCGATACCTGGGCCACGGTCGGATCCTGTGTGCAGATCGGCAAGAACGTGCATGTGTCCGGCGGCGCGGGCATCGGCGGCGTCCTCGAACCGCTCCAGGCCAGCCCGACCATCATCGAGGATGACTGCTTCATCGGCGCCCGTTCGGAGATCGTCGAGGGGGTGATCGTCGGCGCCGGCTCGGTCATCTCGATGGGTGTGTTCATCGGCCAGAGCACCCGCATACTCGAGCGATCGAGCGGACGAATCCTGCAGGGGCGCGTGCCGCCCGGCTCCGTCGTCGTCTCCGGCAGCATGCCATCGAAGGATGGCTCGCATTCACTCTACTGCGCGGTCATCGTCAAGCAGGTCGACGCGCAGACGCGCGCGAAGACTTCGATCAACGAGCTGTTGCGCGCGGACTGATCAGCCGAATCGACCGGTGATGTAGTCTTCGGTGGCGCGCTGCGTCGGATTGGTGAAGATCGTGCTGGTCTCGCCAAACTCCACCAGACTGCCCAGGTACATGAAGGCGGTGAAGTCGGAAACCCGCGCGGCCTGCTGCATGTTATGAGTAACAATGACGACCGTGACACGCTCCCGCAATCGGGTGATGAGTTCCTCGATGCGCGCAGTCGCGATCGGATCGAGCGCCGATGTCGGTTCGTCGAACAGCAGGATCTCCGGTTCGGTTGCGAGCGCGCGCGCGATGCACAAGCGCTGCTGCTGACCGCCCGACAACGCCACACCGGAACTGTCGAGCCGATCCTTCACTTCATCCCACAACGCAGCATTGCGCAGCGCCTGCTCGACTTCATCGGCAAGCCGGACTCGCGATGACACGCCGCGGATACGCAGACCGTAAGCGACATTCTCGAATATCGATTTCGGGAACGGATTGGGCTTCTGGAACACCATGCCCACGCGCATGCGCACTTCGATCGGATCGATGTCGCTCCCGACCAGATTCATGCCATCCGGCAACAATTCGATGCGGCCCTCATAACGCGTTCCGGCTTGCTGGTCATGCATGCGATTGAAGCAGCGCAGCAACGTGCTCTTGCCGCAGCCCGATGGTCCTATGAGCGCCGTGATCCGGTGTTCGCGAATCTCGGCATTCAATCCCTTGAGCGCGCGCATATCGCCGTAGTAGAAATCGAGGTTCTCGACGCGGGCCTTGACCGGCGCCTGCAGGGCATTGACGCTGCGCGTTTCATCGAAGGAGAATCTCTTCTGGCTCGCGCGCGCGCGCGTGCCGAGCGCCGGGATGACGCCGGTGTCAATTTCGGTCGGGGGAATCATGTAGTCCGGCTTGCTGGAGCCATGCGTTGCCCCACCCTGCGTCATCGCATCCATTTGTCTGGTTAGCTTACTGCAAAGTTGCAACCCGACGCCGCCCATTGTCGAATGCGGTTCGATCAGAACGCAACCTGCGCCCAGACACCGAATTCGTCGAACTCCGTGCTGGTCGTGGAACCGGTCTTCACCTGATCGTGCTTGTAAACGACTGCCAGATCGACGCCCTTGCGGGGCTTGGTGCTTACGCCGATGTTGTAGTACTCGTCCTTCTTGGCAGGCGCTGTATCCTTGTTCGGCTTGTCGCTGTCATAGCGCGCAAATCCACTGACCTTGCTGGTGAAGTTGACCGAGCCCCACACCGACACGCCATCGGCAGAATCTTTGGTCGTCGAGGTCACTGCAGTCCAGTTGTCAGCCGAGAAGTATTCGGCGCCGACGCGAAACTTGTCGTTGGCATACGCCACCATGCCGTCATAGCGCGTCGCCGTGTTGACCGCCGGCGTCGCCGTGGCTTCGATGTCCTTGCCCAGCTTGCCCGAATAGAAGCCCACACCAGCGATCAGACCCTTGAGCGGAGAGAAACTCACGCGACCTTCGACATCCATTGATTTCGAACGAGTTGGATTCTTGTAGCCACCGCCTTCAATCACCGACACGGCATAGCCCGCCATGCCGTCGGCAAGCTTGCCGCCGGCGTGCACGCCCCAGTCGGCCGAGGTGCCGAACTTTACGCGGTCAATCAGCACGTTCTCGACATAGCGG
>JBOHZW010000372.1:0-11440 GCA_050738715.1 Steroidobacteraceae bacterium
TCGCACCGCAATGCCCGCCGCCTGCAGCGCGGCGGCGATCGGCACCGCGTGCGAGCGCGCCTGCACGAGCACCGCGATGCGCAGCTGCGAATCGCGCGCGCGCCGCTCACGCACGAGTGCGGCAATCGCGGCGGCTTCGCTGGCCGGGTCGGAATCAGTCAAGGGATGCACTTCGACGCCGCCTGCAAGATCAAGGTGCGTCGCGAGCGATGGCAGGTAGCGTATGGCCGCGAGGCGCGGATCATCGCGTGCCGGGAAGATCTGCGCGCACAGCGCATTGACCCAGTCGATGACCGGGGGCGCGGAGCGGAAATTGCGATGCAGCTGCAAGGCGGTGAGGCGCAGCGCGCCAACGCCCTGATCGCGCGAGCGCAGGAACAATCCGACTTCGGCTTCGCGGAACTGGTAGATCGACTGCATGGGATCGCCGACCGCGAACAGCGTTCGCCCATCGCCCTGCTCCCAACCCGCAGTCAGCGCCCGCAGCAGTTCGAACTGGTCATACGATGTATCCTGGAACTCGTCGATGAGCACATGCCGGATCGCATTGCCGTAGCGCAGCGCGAGATCGGTCGGCTGTCCATTCTCGGTGAGCCCCGCGCGCGCAGCGCCGGCGATCGCCGCGAAATCGACGCGCCCCTGCGCGGCAAATTCGAGCTGCAGCTCGGCGGCCGCGTGCTGTAGCAGCAGCGACAGCGCGCGCAAGGCCTGCGTGTCGTCCTCAGGGATCTGGGCGTCGGGAAGCGCGAGCAGTTCCTCGACCATCGCCAGCGAGCCGGGAAATTCCGCGAGCGCGGCGGCCCATTCCGCCAGCTCCTGCTTCTCGCGCTTGTGCTCAGGCAGGAAACCCACGCGCTTGTCCCACTGTTTTCGCCATGCGCCCTTGCCGGTAACGCTCAGCGACAGCACGTTGCGCCAGCGCGGCAAGTCGGCCGGATCGGCGCGCAACGGCCCCGCATCGAAAGTCAGGCCCAACGTGCGTGCCGCGTGCAGCGCGAGCGCGGTGCCGCGTTCGAGCAGCGGCGCCCCGAACGCGGCCAGGGCGGCGCCGAGCTGTCCGAAGATCACTGTGTGCAGGCTCGCCGCGACGCGCAGCTCGAGGCTGTCGGCGCCGGTCCCGTCGCCCGCCCCGAGCACGCGCGGCAACCAGTGTGCGCGCTGCGCGAGCATCACCACCAATAGTTCCTCGAGGCGGGTCCAGTCATTGTCCACACGCGCGAACAATAACTGCGCCGCATCCACCAGCTGCGCGTCGCGCAGTGACCGTTCGAGTAGCCGTCGCGCGGCCGCTGAATACAGCGGCCGCGCATCGGGCGCCACCTCCAGCCGCAAGCCGCTGCGCGTCGCGATCGGCAATTGCGCGCACAGGCTCTGGCAGAAGGCGTCGATGGTCATGATGCGCAGGCGTGCCGGCGTGGCCAGCAGGTTCCAGCCCTGCTCCGCATCGCGCCGCCACGCGGCCTGAGCCTGCGGCGCATCGATGTGTTGCGCGTCCGGTCCACTTGATGCGCGCTGCAGTGCTCCGAGTACGCGATCGCGCATTTCGGCCGCGGCCTTGCGCGTGAATGTGATCGCGAGCACCTCTTCCGGCGCATCGACCGTGGCCAGTAGCGCAAGCAGGCGGCGCGTCAGCACGGTTGTCTTGCCGGAGCCCGCGGGCGCCTGCAGCAAGAATGAGCCGCGCGTATCGAGTGCCGCGGCGCGCGCAGCCTCATCGGCGCGCGCGGTCTCATCGGCGCGAGCTGCCTCGTCGGCCGGCAGGGCCGCTGCTGGCGGCGCAGTCGCGCCGTCAGTTGCCATCGCCGTTTCCGTTGTCGTTTTCGCTCTCGTCCGCGTCCGGGATTTCAGCCGCCAAATGCCGCGCGCCATCAATGCGGCACAGCGCCGGCAGATGGCACAGCCGGCAGGCGCCCGCTCGCGGATCAACGTCCGACGTGCCCGACACGAACTGTTCGACCAGCCGGTCGATCACCGTGCGCCAGTGCGCCAGCTGTTCGTTCCACGGCAGCGAGGGTCCGCGCACCGCGATCAGCGACGGCAGCAACGCGGGTTCGGCAGCGGCGCCGCGCCACGCCACCTTGCCGGCGCGCAAGTGCACGGCGGCAACACCGGCCACTTCCGCCGCCGCGAGCAAGGCGTAGGCCAGCAACTGCGGCTGGTGCGGCCGATCATCCAACGGTCGGAAGGCCGTGTCCCTGCCGCTCTTGTAGTCGATGACGATATGGCGGCCGTCATCGAGCCGGTCGAGCCGGTCCATGCGCACGCGCAGCGGCACGCCGGCGAGTGCACCCTGCTGGGCCTGTTCTGCTTGCGCGACGGAGAACTCCGCGACGCCGCTACGCTCGCATTCCTGTTGCAGCATCTCGGTGATCAGGGCGTCGAGCCGCTGCAGCTCATTTTGCACCAGCGGCAGCGGCAGCGGCTGGGCGCGCCGGCTCAGGCTTTCGCGCATCGACTGCGCACAGGCCGCCTGAACGAGCGGCGCAAGCCCTTCGGGGCGGGCCACTTGCGCGCGCAGCGTGCGCGAATCGCGCAACTCGTCCCACACCCGCTGCAGCGCGCGATGCAGGATATGGCCACGCTCGCGCCGATCGAATCCCGGCACCGGTTCCGCCACGGGCGCCGCATCGAGGCGCAACTCCGCGGTCGCGCGAAACGGACACAGCGACTGCAGCTCGAGCGTGCGCGTGCCTTTGGGCAGCGCACGTTGCCGATCCCACTCGAGCGCGCGCTGCGATGGACGCGCTTCCCGCACCGTGTCACGGCGCAGCGCCGACAGCAGCGGGTCGGCCAGCGGAGGCGGCGCGGCGAAGGGATCATCGCGCCCGCGGGGCGCAGCAACCAGGCTGCTCGGTTGCAGCACGACGTCGCCATCGGTTTCCGGCCAGCTCAGCACGAGCTGCGCGGCCGAACGGCGCCACGCTTGCATAGACAGCAGCGCCAGGCTGTGCTGGCCTTGCGCGCTCGCATGCGGCAGCGCCGCGGCGCGCTGCACGGGGACTGGAATGAACGGATCGGGGCGCGGCGGTGCGGGCCAGCTTTCCGCGCCAAGGCCCGTGACCCAGATGCCATCGTAGGGCACGAGCGGATCGTCCAGCGAATCGGTCAACGTGACGGGCACGTCTTCGCTCGCCGCTTCGAATGCCGTTCGCTGCGTCATGTTCGCCAGCAAGTCGATTGCCTCGCGATGGGTCATCAACGGGCCTGCACCGGCGCCCAGCACAGAGAGCTCCTCGAGCAACTCGCGGAAGCGTTCGTGCTGCTGCTGCTCGTCGCTCCCTAGCTCAGCCGTGCCCGGCCACTGGAACGCAACAAGCGCATCGGCGAAGCGGCGCGCCCAGGCCGATGCCGGCGCGCGCAAGCCTCGTGGCATGATCGTTACGCAAGCCGATGCGAGCGCCTCGAACGCATCGGCCGACAGCAATCCGGCATCGCCACGCTGGTTGCGCGAGAATCCGGCCAGGTGCGCGAGATCGGCAACATGTGCATTGCGATCCCGCAGCAGCAATTCCAGTGACGCGCGCTGCGCCCGGCCGCCGCCGCCCCAGTAAGGCGAACGCAGTACCGGCCCGAGCTCGGCAAATGGCAGCGCTTCGCCTCCGAGGCGCAACAACGCCAGCGCGGTTGCGACCATCGGGTATTCATCGAACCCCCTGCCGCCCTCGATCACGAACGGCGGTTCGCCGCCGCCGGAGAGCGACGCGCCAGCGTTGAGTTCATGGTCGAAGGCCAGCACCGCAGCGGCGCGCAGTTGCAGAAGCTGCGGCACGACGACGAGGTAGCGTGCGGCCGCGTTGCGCGCCAGTCCGGCGCGGCACCATTGCGCCGCGCGCCGCAGCTCATCACCCGCGTGCGCGCAAGCGACGGTGCTCGCCCCGGCGCTCGTCATCTCGCGCCGCGTCGCCTGCGCGGAATCCACTGCGATGAATTCGGCGCCCACGTGCAACAGCGCGGCACGCAGTGACGGTCCGAAGGATTCGCAACCCGCGAACAACAGTGGCGCCGGCTGCGGTGCGGCATCGCGCAGCACGCGCGTCCAGTCGCCGGCTGCGTAGGCCTCGAGTTCCGTGCAACGACGCAGCACCTCCGCGCGCGCGCGCGCCAGCACCCATGATTCAGTCGTCGGATTGCCCGGCCAATGCAAGCCCCAATCGCGGATCAACATGGCTGAGTGCCGCAGCGCGTCGGCCATGCTCGCCGGCTGCATGATATCGACGCCTTCGCACGCGACTTGCGCGGCATCGCGCCACAGCAGCCACTCTTCCGTCGATCCCAGTTGCCGCAGTCCGCGCAGCGAGCCGTGGCGCGATTGCGCAGCGATGCGCGCTAGCCACGCCGAAAACGGCAGCACATCGCTCGAACTCCAGGCGCTGATGCCGGCGCGTAGCTTCGCGCGCGTGTGCATGAGTCGCACCGCGACGGCGCGCTGGCGGTTGGGCACGACGACGGTGCCGCCCTGCTCGAG
The DNA here is from genome assembly GCA_050738715.1 of Steroidobacteraceae bacterium. Classification (GTDB taxonomy): domain Bacteria; phylum Pseudomonadota; class Gammaproteobacteria; order Steroidobacterales; family Steroidobacteraceae; genus FEN-1191. The sequence goes on from JBOHZW010000372.1 coordinate 4,466, forward strand.
CACTCGAAATATTCTGGCGTTATCTATCGACTTATCAATAGTTTATAGATCACTCTCAATGTATTACCTGAATCGATCTCCGGCCTGCACCACGCGATTTTCAGTGGCGTCACGCGGCCGTTCCGCCATTTCCGCCAGCAATTCATCGATGCGCGAGAACACGACACGCAGTGTTGCGGCATCGGGAAGCGATGTGATGCGGAAGTGATTCCGGTAGGACACGTTGAAGCTGACGCCCGGAGCCACCAACACGTGCCGACGCTCGAGCAACTCGAGTGCGAATTGTTGGTCATCGAACTGGGGCAGGGCCGCTCGATCGACGCCCACGAAGGCGTACATCGCGCCCATCGGCGGCGGCAGCTGCAGGTAGTGGCTCGCTGCCACCGCATCGATGATTGCGCGCCGCGACTCGTACAACCGTCCACCGGGTGCCACCAGTTCGCGAATGCTCTGGTAACCGCCCAGCGCGGTCTGAACGGCCCATTGGCCCGGCACGTTCGCGCACAAGCGCAAAGAACTCAGCAATTCGAGCGCGGACAGGTACTCCGTCGCCGCCTGGGTGCGGCCCGAGAACGCGGCCCAACCGACGCGGTAACCGCAGGCGCGGTACACCTTGGACAATCCGGACATCGTCGCGCACAGCGTGTCGTGCACCAGCGTCGCCATCGGCACGAATTCCGCGCCGTCGTACACCATCTGGTCGTAGATCTCGTCACTGAATACAACGAGCTGATGGCGTTCCGCAATTTTCGCCAGCGCTTCGAGCGTGGCGCGCGGATAGACAGCGCCGGTCGGATTGTTCGGATTGATGACAACGAGCGCGCGCGTGCGGCGCGTCACGAGCGATTCGAGTTCGTCCGCATCGGGCAGGAACCCCGCCTCGGGCCGGCAAGAATAGTGGACCGCGCGGCCGCCGTTGAGGTTCACGGCCGCCGTCCACAATGGATAGTCAGGGCTCGGCACCAGCACTTCATCGCCGTCATTCAACAGCGCGCGCAACACGAGGTCGATCAGTTCGCTGACGCCGTTGCCGATGAACACTTCCTCGGCGCTGATGCCATTGATGCCACGCGCCTGCTGCTGCATGACGATCGCTTCGCGCGCCGGGAAAATGCCCTTCTGGTGGCAGTAGGCTTCCGCTTCGGGCATGTTCTCGATCATCGCCAGCCGCATCGTCTCGGGCGTGCGGAAACCAAACAAGCCGGGATTGCCGATGTTCAACGAGATGATTTCGTAACCCTGGCGCTGCAGCTCATGCGCCCGCCGCGCCAGCCGGCCGCGGATCTCGTAACGCACATTTTTCAGCGATTCGCTCGGAGCGACGGCGGAATCGGTCAAAGTTGTCCCAGCAGGTATTCCGCGGACGAGACTTTGAATTCGCGTGGTGCTTCGACGAGCACCTTGGTGGCTAACCCATTGTCGACCAGCATGGCAAAGCGCTGCCCGCGCATGCCCAATCCGGCACTCATCAGGTTCTGTTCCAGGCCCAGCGCGCGCGTGTAGTCGCCACTGCCGTCGGCGAGCATCAGCACGGTTCCGTCTGCGCCTGCGCTCTTGCCCCAGGCGCCCATGACGTACACATCATTGACCGCCAGGCAGGCGATCGTGTCGACGCCCTTCGCGCGCAGCTCGGCGGCGTGCTCGAGGTAACCCGGCAGGTGCTTGGCGCTGCAGGTAGGCGTGAATGCGCCGGGCACCGAGAACAGCGCCACGCGCTTGCCGTCAAACAGTTGCGCGCTGCTCAGGTCGTAGGGGCCATCTTCGCCCATGACCTTGAAAGTGCCCGTGGGCATGCGGTCGCCAGCCTTGATCGTCATGAGATTGCTGCCCGGCCAGGCCCGATCAGGAGTGCGCTTCGAGCGCCCACAGCTTGGCAATGCGCGCGTACTTCGGATCGTTGTTCGCGCGATTGAAGGCCTTGACGGCTTCGGTGGGGTTTTTGTTGCGCTCGTAGGCGATGCCCAGCAGCATGTACGACTCGTCGGCGTACTTCAGGTTGCCCTTGGCAATGCCTGCGCTGATCGCAGCGAGCGCCTTGTCCGGCATGTTGAAGCCAAGGTAAGCGGCGCCCACCTGCACGAGCCCGTCGCCGGTCGGTGATTTGGCCGCGTCCCGTTCAGCCTTCGGCAGGCTGGCACGGTCGTCCGCCGCGTTGCGCCTGACCTTGTCGAGCAGGCGCGCGCTGCGTTCCTTGTCATGCGGATCGGTATAAAGGTTCTTCGCGAAGGCCTGTTCGAGGATTGTCTGCGCCTCGCCCGGATTGCCCTGGTCGAGCGCAATCTGCGCCATCTCGGTGAAGTCGGAGCCGCGCTTCAGGATGCCGACCTGCGCCATCAGGCGATAGGTCATCAGCAACAGCCGGTCGTCGTTGTTGGTCTTATTCTGCAGCACGCTCGCCATCGCGTTCGACCAGTAGTCGGGCTTCGGGTAGTGCAGGATCAGCTTTTCAATCGCGCGCGAAGCGGATGCCTCGTCCTTGAGCTTGATCGCGCAGCTCCAGATCAGGTTTAGCGCCTTTTCGGTCGGTTTGCGGCCCGCCTGCTCGTCGTGCGCGACGATGGCCTGCATGCCGGTCAGCGCTTCCTTGTAATTCCCCTTCAGGAAATTGGCCTGCGCGATGATCAGCGGCGTATCCGGGCTCAAATCGCCGGCAGCGAGTGACTGCTGGCCGTAAGTGATGGCCTTGTCATAGTCCTTGTTCTGGTAATCGATGCTCATCAATGTGCGCAGCAACTGCGGCTTCGTGGAAGACGGAAGGTAGGGCGAATTGATGATCGCCTCGATCGCCTTGGCTGTTTCGTCGTAGTTGTTCTTCGCGGCGTAGGCCGGCATCTGCATGTAGTGGATCACGTAGTCGTCGTACGCGGTGCGCGGCGTGATGCCCTGCGCTTCCCGTGTCTTCGCCAGCACCTCGTCGTAGTTCTTGACCTGCAACGCATCGTTCGCGGCCTTGAGGCTCTTGGCGACCGCCTTGCTAACTTGTGGCTCGTCGGCGCGTGCCACGCCGCCCGCCAGTGCGAACCCCATCAACAATGCCAATGCCAGTGCGACGCGACTCATTACTTAACCTCTGGTCACATAAGGACCGTAAGTGTTACTCAGCTCAGATAGTTTGATAGGCGACTTGGACTGCTGGTTCCCGAACCGCCACCTCGAGGGCCCGATTGAGGCAATTGCCCGCTTAACCTACTCTGAAAACTCGGTCGTGTTCACGAACCCGATCTTCGTCATGCCATTGCGTTGCGCGACGGCCAGCACCTTGGCGGTCGTGTCGTAGTGCGAGCGCTTGTCGGGACGCAGGTGGATCTCGGGCTGGGGATCAATCTTGCTTTCGGTGCGAAAGTAACCCTCGACCTGCTCGATGTTTACCGCGTTGCCGTTCCAGTAAATCGTGTCGTCGAAATCGACGTCGAGATTGATCACCTCGGGAATGACGATCTGTGGCGGCGGATTCGGCGGCGGCGGCGGCATATCGAGCTTCACGGCATGCGTCTGGATCGGCAGCGACATGATCAGCGTGATGATCAACACCAGCATGACGTCGATCAGCGGTGTCGTGTTGATCTCGCACATCACGCCTTGCTTGTCACCACCAACGCTCATTGACATGACTGCTTGACTCCGCCTGCTCTGGACTTAAGGTTGGATGTCGACGATCAACGGCCCAGCGAACGATCGGGCTCTGTGATGAACCCCACCTTGATCAGGCCACCGCGCTGGATGGAATAAAGCGTGCGGCCGATCGCCTCGTAGCGCACGCCCGCATCGCCACGGATCTGCACTTCGGGTTGCGGGGTCTTCACCGCTTCGACCACCACCTTCTTGATCAAAGTGTCGCGATCCGGCACGTACTGGCCGTTCCACCAGACACCGCCGTTGATATCGACCGAGATCGTGATGTTCTCCGGCTTGGTCTTGTTCGCAATGTTCGCGACCTTCGGCAGGTTCAACTTCACCGTCTTCGTGATGATCGGGATCGTGATCAGGAAGATGATCAGCAGCACGAGCATGATGTCGACCAACGGCGTCGTGTTGATCTCGGACATGACGCCCATTTCCTCGTCATCACCACCCTGTACGCTCATTGACATGGTACTGGTACCTTCGCGGTTTCCGGTTGACGCGCTCGCCGCGCCTTACTTGCGCTGCCCGATCGGGGCGCTGCTGTCGACACGCGCGCCACCGACAAGGTAAGCGTGCAGGTCGCCGGAGAAGTTGTTAATGGCATCCTGCAGCCCCTTGTTACGGCGCAGCAACCAGTTGTAGCCGAGCACCGCGGGGACCGCGACGAACAGGCCAATGGCGGTCATGATCAATGCCTCGCCGACCGGACCCGCCACCTTGTCGATGCTCGCCTGGCCGGCAACGCCGATCGCGATCAGCGCGTTCAGGATGCCCATGACGGTGCCGAACAGTCCGACGAACGGTGCGGTGGAACCGACCGTCGCGAGGAATGACAGCCCGCCGGTCAGGTTGCCAGTTACTTCACCGGTCGCACGCTGCAGTGCCATCGTGATCCACTCGTGCAGGTCGATGCGATCGGTCAGGCGACCTTCATGATGCGAAGCGGCGCGCAAGCCGTCTTCCGCGATGAAGCGGAAATCGTTGCCCTTGGGAAGCCGGTCTACCCCTTCCTTGATGGAGTCGGCGGTCCAGAAGCTCTTCTCGACCAGTTTGGCCGACTTCTTCATGGTCCGCTGGTCCCACACCTTCGTGAAGATGATGAACCAGGAGCCCAACGACATGATCACCAGAACGATCAGCGTTGCGCGCGTGACGACATTGCCGTTGACCCACAGCGGGATCAGACCATAGACCTGCTGTTCAGGAGCGGCGGCGGGGGTATCCATGTTTAATCCTCTTTACTTGCTATTCCGGCCTAGGGACCGTGTTGAATCGAAACCTAAAACGAGCCTGACTCGAACGACGAAACGCTACTGCGCTTCTTTCGGGTTGAACGTAACCTTGTAATCCTTGCAGGTACGCGCGGGCTTGCCCTCGACCGTGCCTGCCCTGTAACGACCTGCGCTCATGCACTTGCCGGCGGCTTCGTCCAGCGCGGGAAATCCCGAGCTGGTGCGGAGCTCGACCGGCCCGTCGATCTTGTTGTTGAGGCCGATGCAGATGCGCACGATCGCGGAACCCTGGTGGCCCTGCCGCAATTCCTGCGCGGGGTAATAGTCTTCGCCGCATGAAGGGAGCGAAATCGTCTTCGCGGGCGTCGCGGCGATGATCGGCGCAGCCTTCACCGGCGCCGGCGCCCTGGTCACGACCATCGGCGGCGCTTCGATCGGAATCTGCACGTTGATGATCGGAATCGGCACGGAAGGCGGCGGCGGACGATCCATCTCGGGTTTCGGCGGCGGCGGCGGCAGTTCCTTCGGCTGGTCCTGCTTGATGATCGTGGTCTCCAGGATCTGCACGCCCTGCTTGATCGCTTTCTGGCCGAAGCCGGAGATGAAAGCCCAGGCGATGAACAGGTGTACCGCGACGATCGCAGCGAAGGCGACCATGCGGCGCTGGTTGTAACTGCCGTCGTGATATCGCGATGCCATAGTTGTTTTCGTTCAGCCCCAGTCGTTATATGTCGTCGCTTCCGCCCGCTGCTGCAATCGCTTGTAGCGCCCGCGCCCGGTGTTTCCAGACTCTAGCTGCAACTTTCAGCCGTGACAACTTTCTTTTCGAGTCTATCGCCAGTTCCAGCGCCCGCGCAATCAGACAAAAATATTACCGGTCCGTGACGGCTCCTAATGATGCACTGCTTACGGCGCGGGCGTACTTTGCCAGCACGCCGCTGGTCGCGTAAGGCTTGCGGGGCCGCCACTTTCTGGTGCGCTGGCGCCATTCCGCGGCCGGCACGTCGACGTCGATGCGCCGCTTGACCGCGTCGATCCGGATGCGATCGCCGTTACGCAGCAGCGCAATCGGCCCACCCACCGCGGCCTCCGGTGAGACGTGTCCTACGACAAAGCCGTGGCTGCCGCCTGAAAAGCGCCCGTCGGTAATCAGGGCAACCTTGTCTCCAAGCCCTCGCCCGACGATTGCCCCGGTCGGACTCAACATCTCGCGCATGCCGGGGCCGCCCCTCGGGCCTTCGTAACGGATGACGACGACATCGCCAGGTTTGACCCGGCCGGCGAGGATCGCCTGGGTGGCGCGCTCCTCCCCGTCGAACACGCGTGCACGGCCATCGAATGCCAGGCCTTCCTTGCCGGTGATCTTGGCTACCGCCCCTTCGGGTGCCAGCGTGCCGCGCAGGATGACGATATGGCTGTCCTTTTTTATCGGGTCTGCAATGGGCCGGATGATCTGCTGGCCAGCCGGATATGCGCCAACGCCTGCAAGATTTTCGGCAATGGTCTGCCCGGTGACCGTCATGCACTTGCCGTGCAGAAGCCCTGCATCGAGCAGTGTCTTCATCAACGGCAGGATTCCGCCTACAGCGATCAGCTCTGACATGGCGTAGCGGCCGCTCGGCCGCAGGTCGGCGAGCATCGGCGTGCGTCGGCCAATGCGCGTGAAATCGTCGAGCGTCAGTTTTACGCGCGCCGCCTGCGCAATCGCCAGCAGGTGCAGCACCGCGTTGGTCGACCCGCCCAGCGCGATGCTGACGGTGATCGCATTCTCAAATGCCTTGCGCGTCAGGATGTCTGCAGGCCGGATGCCGGCGCGCAGCAGCGCCACCACCGCCTCGCCGGCGCGGCGGCAGTCGGCGCGTTTTTCATCACCGACTGCTTCCTGCGCGGAGCTGCCCGGCAAACTGAGGCCCAGCGCTTCAATTGCCGAAGCCATCGTGTTCGCGGTGTACATGCCGCCGCAACTGCCGGCGCCGGGAATCGCGGTGCGCTCGACTTCTGCCAGCTGCTCTTCGGTGATGGTGCCGGCCGCGCGCGCACCGACCGCTTCGAACACCGAGATGATGTCGCGCCGCTGCTTGCCCAAGGCGATCGTGCCGCCGTACACGAACACCGCCGG
>JBOHZW010000373.1:0-5918 GCA_050738715.1 Steroidobacteraceae bacterium
CATTCACGCTGGTGCCGCTGGGCGGTTAGGCCCTTCCGGAAGCGCAGCGGCGCGGCGTGCGCGGACAGCCGCCGCTGCGCGGGCAGATGATGCCCGCCGGCGTGGCCAGCGCATCGAGCACCCAGTGGATGTTCAGCACGCGAGAAACGGTCTGCAATGCCGCCGCCGCGGGCGTCGGGATGGGCGCATCACCGCCGCCGCGTCGGCAGGCTTCGGCCACCTGCGCGACGATGGCGTCCGCATCGTAGCCCTGCGCATCGAGCGCCGGCGCCAGATCCACGCCGACCGATTGCACATGCAGGGCACGGGCGGCATCGCGGGTCACGACTGAGTGGCAGCAATAGAGCCGCGCGCGCTTGCCATCCTGCATGACCGATATCTGCGAACGCGGTTGCTGTGCAATGGCGCGTGTTGGCGGCTGCTCGAGCATCCGGAACACCGCCCAGCGCGGGCACGGATCGGACACGAGGCTCATGTTGCCCCAGGGCAGGGGGATGCCGTTGCCGCGATAGACCGCGCGCAAGAACCCCGGCGGGTATGCGTCAAAGTAGTGCCAGTGGCGATACGGCGAGACCGCGGTCATGCGCCGCATGATGACGGCGGTCGTCACGCCGAGCTTGCGGCCGGCGGCGAGACCATGCGCCTCGCGGACCAGCAGGCGGCGAAACGGCGCGCGGGCGCACAACAGCGCTGCCGCGAAGAAACTGCACTCGAAATCGCGCCAGGCGTGCAACACGTCCTGGGCGCCCATGCCGGCGTTCGCGGCCGACGTGGCGGGCCGCTCCAGGTCGACGCTCCACCCGGCCGTGCGCGGCGAGACCAGGCCATCGCCGTTGTGCAGCAGCTTGTGACCGATGAAATACGCCAGCTCGTAGCGCAGGCGCTCTTCCTGCGCGCGCAGCTGCTTGTTCACCAGCAGCGTATCCGGCGGTTCGAAGCGCGCGCGCAGCAGCGGGCCGGCAGCACCGCCACGCTCGGGAGCGAACCACCGCACTTGCAGCCCGACCTGGCGGCAGATCGCCTGCAACCGCTCCAGCGGTAACGGCAGTTCGCGCTTGCCAACCGACTCGGCGGCGCGCTCGATGTCGGGGAAATCGTTGTGGTGAGTTTCCTGCCAGACGCGAATCAGCAGCTGCGCGAACTGGCGCCCGCTGGTGCCCGTCTGGGAGAGCAGTTCGGGCAGCGCGTTCTGCAGCAATTCGTGCGAGAACAGGAAGGCCGGTTCGAGCGGCATCGCTTCCAGCCCGCCGCGCTCGCGCCGCGCCGGCGCGTGCTCGACGACGGCATTTTCATCGAGGAACCAGCGCGCCTCGCGGCCGAACAAGCCGGCCAGCATCGACAGCAATTGCGCCGACGGCATGCGCTTGCCGGTCTCGATCATGCTCAGGTACGACACCGACGGCGCGGCCTCGCGATCGAGCTGCATGCAGCGCGCCGAGAGCTCTTCGAGCGTTAATCCATTGCGCTTGCGCAGCGCCTTGAGCTTGGTGCCGAGGAAGTGTCCCTGGCGCAGCAGTCCGGTCATGTGTGAAATTCACATTGTGAAATTTCTATTGTGTAAATCGTCTCTTTTTGCAACTAGGCTGTCAACCACAGGACACGCATTTTTTACTGCCAGGAGTCTTTATAACGATGAGCACTGCCAACCCCATGAGCCATGCATCGGCCGCCCGCCTTCAAGCCGAGTGGTCGCAGGACGCACGCTGGCAAGGCGTCACCCGGCCCTATTCGGCAGCGGATGTGCTTCGGCTCCGTGGTTCGGTGCACATCGAGCAGTCACTGGCGCGGCTCGGCGCGGAGAAATTCTGGCGCACGCTGCAAAGCGAACCGGTCATCGGCGCGCTCGGCTGCATGAGCGGCAACCAGGCCGTGCAGGCGGTCCAGGCCGGCCTCAAGGCAATTTATTGCTCCGGATGGCAGGTGGCTGGCGACGGCAATTCAGCGGGCCAGATGTACCCGGACCAGAGCCTATATCCGGTCGACTCGGTGCCGAAGATGGTCGAGCGCATCAACAACGCCTTGCTGCGCACGGACCAGATCCAGCATCTCGAAGGAAAGACCGAGCGCGACTGGCTCGTACCGGTCATCGCCGATGCCGAAGCGGGTTTTGGCGGCAACCTCAATGCCTTTGAGCTGACCAAGGCGATGATCGCTGCCGGCGCGGCGGCCGTGCACTTCGAGGACCAGCTGTCGTCGGCGAAGAAGTGCGGCCACATGGGCGGCAAGGTGCTCGTATCCACCGACGAGGCGATCAACAAGCTGGTGGCGGCGCGCCTGGCGGCGGATGTCGCCGGCGTACCGACGGTCATCATCGCGCGCACCGATGCCGACGCGGCGAACCTGCTGCTCTCGAACCAGGATCCGCGCGATGCGCGCTTCCTGACCGGGGAGCGCTCGAGCGAGGGATTCTTTCATGTCCGCGCCGGACTGGACCAGGCGATCGATCGCGGCCTGTCGTACGCGCCGTACGCCGACCTGGTGTGGTGCGAGACCTCCAAGCCCGACATGGCGCAGGCGCGCCGCTTCGCCGAGGCGATCCACGCGCGCTACCCGGACCAGCTGCTCGCCTACAACTGCTCGCCTTCATTCAACTGGCAGAAGAACGTCGACGAGCCGACCATGTGCCGCTGGCGCGAGGAGCTGGCAGCGATGGGCTATCGCTTCCAGTTCATCACGCTGGCCGGGTGGCATGCGCTGAACCTGTCGATGTTCGAATTGGCTTCTGCCTACCGCGACCAGGGCATGTACGGTTACTCGCAGCTCCAGCAGCGCGAATTCGCGCAGGAGCGCGCCGGGTATCGCGCCGCCAAGCACCAGGCGTTCGTCGGCACGGGCTACTTCGACGCCGTGCAAACGGCGATCACGGCGGGACAATGCTCCACCGCGGCGCTGACCGGCAGCACTGAACAGGAGCAGTTCACCACGACGCGCCCGCAGGCTGCGGCCGCGCCGTTGGCCGTCGCCTCCTGAACGCAGCTTCGCTGGCATGAATGCCGTTGCACTGAAGTCGCTCGAATTGCTTTCGACAGCAGCGCGCGCGTCGGCGAATTCGCCGATGCTGACGCCGCAACGCGCGGCCGAACTGATCGCCGCGCAGTTCCGCGACTACAACGAAGAATTCGGCCGCATCACCCGGCGTGCAGCGGCGCACTTCCTCAGCGGCGACGGCAACGCACGCGAGCGAGATGCGGTGGCGCGCATCGAGCTGTACGAACAGCGCGTCGCGCGCGCGCTCGATGCGTTGCGCGCGGCCGGGGCCAGTGCCTTGCCTGAATTCTGGGTGGCTGCGACGGCCGACTATGATCGGCTGATCGAGCACGTGCCGGACAGCGACTTCTACCGGACGTTCTTCAATTCCGTCACCCGCGACCTGTTCGGTACGGTGGGCGTGAATCATCAGGTCGAATTCTGCGCGACGCACATCGGCCGCGCTTCCGGATCGGTGCCGATTCGCGTTTTCCCGGCAGCTGGTTCGCTACAGGGCGCGATAGCCGATGTCCTCGCAGACCTGCCGTTCGCGCAATCCCTCGCCTCGCCTGAGCTCGCCGCGCGGCGCATCGGCGCCGAATTGGCTCGGCACTTCGAATCGCAGCCGGCCAGCGCGGCGCCGGTGTCGATCGAATTGATCGAACCGCTGTTTTATCGCGCAGGCCTGGCCTTCCTGGTCGGACGGCTGATCGGCGACAGTGCGGTGACGCCGCTCGTGATCGTTTTCCGAAACGCAGCGGAGGGCGTGGACGTCCAGTCCGTGCTGTTGTCCCGCAACGAGATCAGCGCGCAGTTCGGTTACGCCAATTCCTATTTCCATGTCGACCTGCCCGTGGTGGGCGCGGCCGTCACGCTGCTGCGCTCGTTCATGCCGCGCAAGCCGGTCGATGAGTTGTACACGGTGCTGGGCCGGGCCAAGCAGGGCAAGACGGAACGCTACTTCGCGCTGCGGCGCCACCTCGACAGTTCGATCGACGCATTCGTGCACGCGCCGGGCGAGCGCGGCCTGGTGATGATCGTATTCACGCTGCCTTCGCATGACCTGGTGTTCAAGGTGATTCGTGACCATTTCGGCGCGCCGAAGCACACCAGTCGCGCGGAAGTCATGGAGCGTTACCAGTTCGTTTTCCGCCACGACCGCGCGGGACGCATGGTCGATGCGCAGGAGTTCCGGCGGCTGCGGCTGCCGCTTGCGCGCTTCATGCCCTTGCTGGCGAACGAGCTGCTAGGGGAAGCGGCGCAGAGCTGCCGCGTCGAGGGCGAAGACCTCATCATTGAGCACTGCTACGTGGAACGGCGGCTGCAGCCGCTGAACCTGTACCTGCGCCATGCCGAGCCGGCCGCAGCCGAAGCGATCATCATCGACTACGGCAATGCGCTGCGCGATCTCGCCAGCACGAACATCTTTGCCGGCGACCTGTTGCTGAAGAATTTCGGCGTCACCCGCAACGGTCGCGTGATCTTCTACGACTACGATGAAGTCTCGCTACTGGGCGAGTGCGAGTTCCGCGAACTGCCCACTGCGCGCGACGACGCGGAGGAAACCAGCGCCGAACCCTGGTTCTACGTGGGCCCGCGCGACGTATTCCCGGAGCAGTGGCTGCCATTCCTGGCGATGCCGCCCGCGGTTCGCGACGTATTCCTGGCACGACACGCAGAATTGCTGACTGCGGCGTGGTGGCGCGCACGCCAGGCGGAACTTGGCCGCGCGGCACACTAGTCGCGAAAATTATCGAACTGCAGCGGCACGTCGATGCTGTTCTTGCGCAGCAGCGCCATCGCCGCCTGCAGGTCGTCGCGCTTCTTGCCGGTGACGCGCAACTTGCCGTCGTTGATCTGCGCCTCGACCTTCAGGCGGGCTTCCTTGAGGCTGCCGACGAGCTTTTTCGCCGCCGCCTGGTCGATGCCCTGCTTGACCGTGATGACGCGACGCGCTTCCGCCAGGTTCACATCCACCTTGCCCAGGTCGAGGCAGCGTGCGTCGATGCCGCGCGCGCCCAACCGCAATTTCAGTATGTCGAGCAGCTGGCCGAGCTGGAATTCACTCTGCGCGTGGATCGTGATGACGTATGCCTGCTGCACGATACGCGCGCCGGTGCCGCGAAGATCGTAACGCTTGTCCAGCTCGCGCGTGGCCTGGTCGACCGCGTTGGTCAACTCGTGCGAATCGACCTTTGAAACCGCATCAAATGAGGGCATGGGCCTGCGATCCAGACTCGACGGCGCGAATCATACTCCGCCGGTATCGCCCGGCTGGCGGTTCACCATCACGATCGTCGCTTTCGGGAAAAAATTGAACGTCGAGGCGGTGGCCCAGGTATACGCGCCCATCTGCCGGCCGATCACCAGGTCACCGATATTCAGCTTCGGCAGCTGCAGCGCCTCGGCAATCACGTCGATGCCATCGCAGGTCGGTCCGGCCAGCACCGAGGGCAACAAGGGTCCGTCGCGCAGCACGGCGACCGGATAGCGCGCATGGTCATAGAGCTGGCCGCTGTAGGAACCATAGAGGCCATCATCGAGGTAGTACCACCAATGTCCTTCGCGATGCGCGCGTCCCATGACGGTGGCGACGCCGATCGCGGCCGGTCCAACGATGAAGCGGCCCGGCTCGGCGATGACGCGCACGCGTTTCGGCAAACGCGCCAGAGCGCGACGGATCGGCGCGCAGTAACTCCTGATGCCCACAGCGCGTTCACCGTAGTCGATCGGAAATCCGCCGCCGATGTCGAGCGTATCGCAGGCGCCAAGGCGCTCGCGGCGTGCGGCGGCCAGCAGCTGCGCGCAGCTCTCGATCGCCTCGACGTGCTTGGCAGCGTCGATGGCCTGCGAGCCGACGTGGAATGAAAATCCGCGCACCTCGATCTTCAGGCTCGCCGCCAACCGCGCCAGCGACAGCGCCTGCTCCGGATCGCAGCCGAACTTGCGCG
>JBOHZW010000374.1:0-10651 GCA_050738715.1 Steroidobacteraceae bacterium
GCGCGCGCGGAGCGGCCCCCAGCATTGCCGTGCTCGTCCAGGCACGTGCACACGCGGTGCCGATCGCGGCGGCATTGCAGGCGGCGGGCATTCCGGTCCGGGGCCTGAGGCTCGAGCCGCTGCGCGAACGCGCCGTGGCGCGCGACCTGGGGGCGCTGGGACGCGCGCTACAACACCCGGGCGATCGAAGCGCCTGGCTCGCGCTGCTCCATGCGCCATTTTGCGGCCTGTCGCTCGCGCAACTGCAACAGCTGTGCGAGGACCAGCTGTCCACGCCGTGGGAATTGATCAACGACGAGGCGCGGCTGGCGCAATTTCCCGGCGACCTGCGCGCGCGCATTGCGCGCGCGCGCGCAGCACTCCTGCCTGCGATCGATGGGCCTGAACGCGCGCTGCCGCTGTGGCAGCGGATCGATCGAGCCTGGTTGCGCCTGGGCGGGCCGGCCGCCTGCGCTGATGAGCGCGACCTGCTCGATGCGCAGGAGTTCATGCAGGCGCTGGCCGCGGACATCGCATCCGAGACACTCGCGGGCGATGCCTTCGACGAGTTCGCGAGCGAGTTGTTTGCGACGCCGTCGCCGGCGGACGGCGCCGTAGAAATCCTGACGATGCACGGCGCCAAGGGACTTGAATGGGACATCGTCATCGTTCCCGGCATCGGGCGGCAGCCCCGCGCCGACAGCGAACCGCTGCTCAACTGGCTGGAGCTTCCCGGCAGCGGGGCCGGTACTGAATTGCTGATGGCGCCGATCAGCGTGACCGGCGCGCGGCCCGGGCGCACGCTCGCCCGCTACATCAAGGTGCTGCGCCGGGAGCGCGGCCGGCTCGAGCGCGCGCGGCTCCTCTACGTGGCCGCGACGCGCGCGATCCGCGAATTGCATTGGTTCGGCGCGGCGCACAGCAACGCGGCGGGAGAACGCGTGGCGCGCTCCTCGACGCCGCTCGCGCTGCTGTGGCCGAGAGTCGGTGTGCAATTCCAGCAGGCCGCGCCAGGCGCGACTGCGGCCGCGCCGGCCATCGCACCGCCAGCGCCAAGCGCAGCCCTCGAGTGGCAACTGCCGGCGGACTGGACTGCACCGCCGTTGCCAACGGTCGTGGCCGCCGAGCGGTTGCGGCTCTCGCTGCGCGACACGGACAAGGAACCCGAATACCTGTGGGTCGGCATGGCGGCGCGCGCCGTCGGCACGATCGTGCATGCTGAATTGCAGCGCCTCGCGCAGCTTGCAACGCTGCCGCCGGGTCCCGATCTGCGCGCCAGCGATTACCTGGCATGGCTCGCGGAACTGGGCGTCGAGCCGGCCGAGCGCGAGTCATCCGCGCAAAGCATCGTGGCGGCGCTCGCGGCCACGCTCGCCGATGCGCGCGGACGATGGCTGCTCGATTCCGCGCATGCGGCGGCCCACAGCGAATATCGCCTCAGCGGATTGCAGGAAGGTCGCGTCGTCAACGTGATCGTCGATCGCCTGCTGGCGCAGCCCGACGGCACTCGCTGGATCATCGACTACAAGACCAGCAGCCACGAAGGCGGCGGACTCGACGCGTTCCTCGCACGGCAGGAGGAGCGCTATCGCCCCCAGTTGCGGCGTTACGTGCAGCTGGCGCGCGCGCTGGCGCCGGGCGAGGTGCGCGCGGCGCTGTACTTCCCATTGCTCGGCGAGTTTCGCGAAGTCGACGTCAATCGGGTCGATGCCGATCGCTAGAACGATCCTTCGAGCATGAACGAGCGTCGTCCCTGCGCGTCGGGCTCGCCCGCATATTCGACCACCTTGGCGAGATCGGCGCTGGCATTTGAGCGCGTGGCGACCAGACCCGAAAGCCGGTAATCGCGGCCGTTGTTGATGTCGAGCGTGCCGCTGACCGCGAGCGGACCGCCCAGGTCGCGCAGCTCGCCGCGGATTGGTGCATCGCCTGCATTTCGCTGCGCAGGCCCCGACGGAAAACGCAGCTCGAAACTTCCGAAGTCCAACGGCGGACTGCGCTGGGCGAGCGAACGCGCGGTCGCGACGCCATCGACGGCCGTGAGGCGCCCGCCGTCGAATTCGATCGCATCGAACGCCAGTTCGAGCCGTCCGGTCCAGCCGGCCGGAAACAGCGGTAGCCGGCCCGGCTCGATCGGCAGTTGTGCCTGCAAAGCGCGCAGCGAGCGCAGCCCGCCAAATCCGAGCGACACGCGTGCGCTGCCGGTGGCTTGCGGATCGGCGCTGCGCAGGTCCATGTCCAGATGCCCGAGTGCGAGCGGCCACGCGTGCAGCGACCAACTGACCGCATCGAGCCCGCCCCCGGGTATCTGCAACCGAGCGCAGCTTCCCTGCCACAGCGAACCCTCGGGTGCCCGGCATTCGACGCCGGACGGCAGCGCGCCCATCAGCCAGCGCGCCGGTGCGCGCAACAACACCGTCGCTGCGAACAACAGCACCATCAGGATGACGAGCGCCCGGCGCGACACTGCGTGATCTAACGCGCGCGCAGCACGATCGTCGCGCTGACCATGCCGGAGGCCGCGCTGCTGTCGATGGCGGCCGAAACTACGCGCACGCCGTGGTGTTGCACGAGTTCGCCGGCCCAGTTCAGCAACGAATCGAATGCGACCTGCTCGAGCCGCACGTTGAGCGTGCCATCGCTCCCTGCCTGCGTGTTGAGCGAACGGGCGATGCCCGTTTCGTGCGCCACGCGATCAGCGATGACGACGAGCGATTCATTTCCTGTTCCCGATGGGCGTTCGCGAAGCGCAGCAAGTTGCGGCGCGACCGATTGGAGCCAAGCCAGGTCCGACTGCCGCGTCTGCACTTGCTGTTCGAGGCGGGCGACGCGCCGCTCGACCGGCAGCCACGCGCCGAACAGCAACACCAGCAACGCCGCGGCGCCGCCGATTGCGACCATGCGTTGCTCGCGCGCAGCGAGCGAGCGAAACCAGGCTTCGAGCTTCTGCATCATCCGCTGCCCCCGCGCAGCGCGATATTGCCTTCGAAGGCTTCACCCGCTGCTCCGCCCGAGACCAGATCCGCCTGCCAGCCCGCGGCGCGCAGCGCCTGGTTGATGCGATCGATGCTTTGCGCGTCGCTCGCGCGCACTTTCAGTTCCAGCGCGCCATCATGGAAATTCAGCGAGCGCAAGTGCGCGCCGGGTGCGCCGCTGATCGCCTGCGCGAGCACCTGCAGCGCGGGCAGCAATCCGGAGCGCCCACCGGAGGCGCCGGAATCTCGCAGTTCCGCTTCGAGGCGAGGTCGTATCGATTCATTCGCACCGGCATATTGCGGTCCGGCGAGCGTGCTGACCTGTTCGTCGAGCGCGCGCGCCTCGCGACCCAGGTGCCACAGGGCGTAGAGCTGCGAGCCCGCGTGCAGCAGCAGCAGCGCAGCGGCCAGGCCCGCCGCCACACGCCAGCGGCTCCAGTTGGCGCGCAACGAAGTGCGAGCCGCGTATTGGCCCTGCAGCAGGTTGATCGGTGCTGCGGTGGGCCATTGCGCGGCCAGCCATGGCAGCGCGCCCGAAGCCAGCAATTGTGTGTGCAGCCCGGCCAGCCGCGAGCGCGTGCCTTCGATTTCCCCCGAGCGGCGTTGCCAGTCGATCGGGTTGCTGTACAGCTGCAGGTTCGTCTCGATCGCCGTGTCACCGAGCGCAATGTCGAGCGCGCTGGAAAATCCGCTGGCGGGTGCAGAGAGCACCGCCGTCGGCTTTTCGGTGCCGACCGACAGCATCAGGGTATCGCCGTCCAGCAGTGCGATGGTCTGGCCGGTCATGCGCGGCAGCAATTCAGCTTCGCTGCACAGCACCTCTGGCGTGAGGCCCGCATCGGCCAGTTGCGTCCGCCATTCATCGAGCAGCGTGTGGCTCACGACCGAGACCGCAGTGCGTCCCGCGTCGGATGCGGGAGCCACCGCGAAATGATGCGCGTCGACGTCGTTGGCGAGCTGCTCCTCGAGCGCGAAGGGCACGAGCTGCGCCGCACGCGCGCCGGCTTTCGCCGGCAGCTCGGCTTCGAGGCTGAGGACTTCCGCGGCATGCACGAGTACCGCGACGCGACGACCCGCCGCGAAGGCCGCCGCCGACTGCAGCGTTCCGGCCTGCACGCCAGAATGCGGCCGGCCGGCTTCGTCGATGACGAGCCAGGCAGCCGGCGTTCCGGCGGCGCGAGGCATGCGCACTATGAGCCATTCCGCCATCGTGATTCAGGCCACCGTGGTCTATTGAGTGCCGAAGGTTCTGAGGATCGGGCGAATCTGCCCGCTCGGGTCCTGCTTGATCAAACTGTACAAGGTGAACCGCGTGGTGCCAATAGTGATCCAGGTGCGCAGCCGGAAATAGGCAGAATGCGTGTCGATGTGACTGGATACATAGGTCTTCCAGTTCGCGGAGACACCGTCGAGAAAAGCCGGCTTCGCGGGATAGCAGCTGAATTGCGCGCGTTGCGCCGTCATTTCCTTGGAATCGAGCCCGTAGGTGCGCTGTCCCGAGATGGCATCGAGCACTTCGCCGGGCGCGGTGCAGATGTTGAGTTTCGTGTTCGGCGGCAAGGCCGTGACGAACGGAGCGAGTTTTTGAAAGCTGGCATAGTCCATGCCCATCGCGAGCAGTTCGGTGATGCTGCTGAGCGGCATGTTCGGCACACGGTGTGGCGGTTGTTGCGCCATGTAGAAGCCGTCTTCCGCGCCGCCGGGAAAAGTGGCCTGGTTGTCGGTGTCGATCCAGTCGACGAGGCGGCTTGCGAAGCTCGTATCGATGTTCAATCCCGCCAGCAGCGCTTCGAACTGCTGCACGGCGGTGTCGTCTTGTACGAGCGGCGCTGCCATGCCGGGCTGCAGCGGCCCCTCGATGCCGGCCTGCTGCGCGCCGCCAGGGCTGGCCGTCGTGACGACGCTGTTCAGGTTGAACTTGCCCGCCTGGTCTTCGAGCGATGCTTCGAGCACGGCGCCGGCCTCGATTTCCACCGGCCCGTAGGGTTTCGCCCAGTCCTGGTTCGGCGCTGTCAGCGACGGAGAATTCTGCCGGCTGGTCTTCAACGCATAGCCTGCCAGAGCTTCGGCGCCCTCGGCGAGCGCCAGGCTTTGCGCCACGGTGAACACCGCGACGGCACGCCGCGCGGACAGCTGGCTCTGCCACGCGATCGCAGTGGCGACGATCGTCGCGATCGCCACCAGGATGATCGCCGTCAGCATGGCGATGCCGCGCTGGCGCGCTTTCATCCAGCCACCTCGATGATGCGCGTCAGGACGCCATAGTCCTTGAGCTTCAGCGTCACTTCCACCGCGATTGGACGCGCGCGCAACTGGATTGCAGGTGTCTGTCGTTGCAGAGCCGGGCTCGGCCACGAGTCAGACCAGGCCTGCGATTCGTCAAGGAACCGGAAGTGCAGCACTTCGACCTGGTCGAGCAACTCGCGCTCTTCGCTAACCGTGCCGGCTGTTGCATCGAGCACCGGCACATGCTGGCGCACCAGCTTGCCGTCGCGCACCAGGTAGCTGACGCGTTGCAATTCGCTGCGCGGAAGTCCGGCCGGATTCGCCCAGCCGCCGCGCGTGAAGCTCAGTTGCACGACGCCGTTGGGGGCCGGCGAGAGTCCCGGGGAATCATCGCTTGCGGCGATCTGCGTGTTGCCCGAGAGCTGCGAGTTCGGATCCACGTAGACTGCGCCCAGATAGGAATTGCCCAGCAGGTCGCGCACCGGGCGCGGCTGCATCAGTTCGATGTCCTGCTCGATGACCCTGAACGCCTGCGTCAGTGCGGACAGGCGCGCGCTTTGATCCTCGACTTGCTTGCGGCCGGTGAGCGTTTGCGACAACGCGCCGTAGCCCATTGCGAACAGGATCGTGGTGATCAGCACAGCGACGAGCAGTTCGATCAGCGTGAAGCCGTGGGCGTTGGGCTGGGAGCGGAACTTGCGCAAGGATGCGGTCACGGCGTCGTCGGCGGCACGTTGGGTTGGATAGGCGGCTGCCCGGGAATCGGCGTCGGCGATGGATTTTGCTGCGAGTTGGCCGCATCGTCCCAGCCCGCGAGCTCACTCTGCGGATATTCCAGCGAATCGCCACGGAAGCCCACCACGGTGGCCAGCCAGTCTTCGTTTGCTGCGCTCGTCGATGACGTCGAATCGTGCGACTTGTCGCTGTCCGTATCACCTTTGTCCTTTTGATTCGAATGCCGCACCCGCACCGTGATGCGCTTGAGGCCCGGCACCTCCATGTCCTCGATTGTCTGCAGCCAATGCCAGCGTGAGCCGGCGTAGTCGATTTCCGCTTCCTGGGCTCCGGTCGTGCGCGAGCCGGTGCCGAGACGCTCGGTTGCGAGCTGGTTGAATCCGATCCACGCCGCGAAGGTCTTTTCCCGCAACCGCGACGTGCTGTCGGCTGCCGAGGTCAGCGCCTTCAACGCCGCGCCCATGCCGAGCGCTACGATGATCAGCGCAACGAGCACCTCCAGCAGCGTGAATCCCCGCAACGATCTCACCTGCGTTGCTCCGCGATGGTGCCCACGTCAACCTTGCCGGCCGCCGTGCCTGACACAGTGGCGATGCGTTTCGCAGCGGCGCGCAGCAGCGTCAACGTGAAGCGCGTCAGGTCCCCGCTCGAGTAAATGATGACCTGCGGCGTCAGGTCGGTCGTGGCGTTGATCTTGTCCGGGTCGGTTGGTTTCGGCAGCACGATCTGGCGGTCTTCGATGGCGAGCGCGAGGCCGAGCCCGGCGGGCAGCTTGCGCGAGCGCAGCTGCTCGTCGAGCGGGTCCTCCTGCCACAACGATTTGCGCGAGTCGTACATGACGAAGCGGTAGCCGCCTTGTTCGCAGCGCAGACCATATTCGATCGTCTGCAGCGCGGCGCGTTCCTGCACGTACGTGATCAGCGCGGCGAGCCGGTCACGCTCGCGCTCGAGCTGTTCGTCGCTGTCGCGTCCGCCGAATGAAATCAGCGCGGCGCCAATCATCACACCGATGATGACGATGACGATGAGGAGTTCGATCAGCGTGAAGCCCGCAGCATTGCCTAAGCGTTCGCGCGGTGCGCCGTGCCCGCGCGGCGGGTCGTGGCGAGGAATCAGCGGCGGATGCGCGGCATGCAACACGGCACCGCGCGATTACTGGTCCAGGTTCCAGTTGCCGATGTCGGCATTGTATTTTTCACCGCCGGGTTGGCCGTCGGCCCCCAGTGAATACAGATCGTAGTCATTACCGTGGGTGCCTGGACTGACATACACATAGTCGCGGTGCCATGGATCCTTGTTGAGGTGTTGCTGCTCGAAGTAACCGCCCTGGCGCCAGTGAGGTGCAACTGTCTCGTCGGGCTTTTGGACCAATGCGTTCAGGCCCTGGTCCGTGGTTGGGTACACGTAGTTGTCGAGCTTGTACATCGTCAGGGCCGTGACCATGGCCTGGACGTCCTGCTTCGCCTTCGAGACGCGCGCGTCGTCGACGCTGGTCAGGAACTTTGGCACCACGACTGCGGCCAGCAAGCCGATGATGACGACCACGACCATGATTTCGATGAGTGTGAAGCCGGCCTGGAGGCGGCGCGCGCTGCGCGCCAGCAATCCGACGGAAGTCGTTGGCTGGGCGGTCGGAGGTCGTTTCATGGTGTTTCCCGGCCGCCCGAGGCGGTAGCATTGAATCCACGAATGATAGCAAATGCCTGTTGCGACACGCCGTGACACGCCTCGGTTCCCTGCGGGCGTCGCTCAACTGCGACGGAAAGCCGGGCGTGGCGCTACTGGCCTGCCTGCTGCTGCTTGTGGCGCTGGCCTGCGGCGGCCCAGGCCTGACCGAGACGCTGCGATACGAGCGCGTTGCGATCGCGCACGGCGAATGGTGGCGGCTGCTCACTGCTCACTGGGTGCATCTGGGACTCCGCCATCTGCTTGCCGATGCGGCGGGGCTGGTGCTGCTGTGGATGCTGTACGCGCGCGATCTTTCGGCCCGTGCGTGGCTGCTCGTACTGGCTTGCGCGACGTCCGCGATCGATGCCGAATTGTGGTGGGGCGAGCCATCTCTCCAGTGGTACGTCGGCATTTCAGGACTGCTGCACGGGGCCTGGGCCGCGGGCGCGGCGGTAGGCGCCATCAGGCGCCAGAAGCAGGGCTGGATCATGCTCGCGGCGCTGGCGATCAAGCTGGCATTGGAACAGCGCACCGGCGCGAGCCTGCTGGTGAGCGGATTTCCTGTCGTGACGATGGCGCATGTCTACGGTGCGCTCGGCGGCTTGCTGGCCGTCGCGGCATTGGCGCTTGCCCGCAAATCGCTATAATCCGGCGCGCTTTTCACCTCTTTCGAACCGGGAACAGGACCTAAGATATGACGCTGGCGTGCGTTTTTCCGGGGCAGGGCTCGCAGTCCGTGGGCATGCTGGCGGAACTGGCCGCGAACCATCCGATCGTCGGGCACACGTTTGCGGAAGCTTCCGCGGCGCTGGGCTACGATCTGTGGCAGCGGGTGTCCACCGGACCAGCTGAAAAACTCGACCAGACCGAATGCACGCAGCCAGCGATGCTGGTGGCGGGCGTCGCCACATGGCGAGCGTGGGTCGAGCAAGGCGGGGCGCGGCCTGCGTTCGTCGCCGGCCACAGTCTGGGCGAGTTCACGGCGCTGGTGTGCGCAGGGGTGATGGATTTCGTCGCCGCCGTCACGCTGGTGCGCGATCGCGGCCGCTACATGCAGTCGGCGGTGCCCGCGGGCGGTGGCGGCATGGCCGCGATCCTCGGGCTCGAGGATGCCGCCGTCGAGGCAGTTTGCGTTGAAGCGGCGCACGGCGAAGTCGTGCAGGCCGTGAACTACAACGCCCCGGGCCAGGTCGTCATCGCCGGCCAGGCCGCCGCGGTCGAGCGCGCCATCGCCGCAGCGCTGTCGCACGGCGCGAAGCGCGCGCTGCTGTTGCCGGTCAGCGTGCCGGCGCACTCTGCGCTGATGGAAGGCGCCGCTGCGCAACTGCGCGAGCGCCTCGCGGCCATCGCGCTCAGCGCGCCTGCGATCGACTACCTGAGCGCGGTCGATGCGCAGCTGCATCGGGATCCGGAGGACATTCGTGCGCTGCTGGTGCGGCAGCTGGCGAGCGCGGTGCGATGGACCGCCGCAGTCGAAGCGCTCAGCGCAAGAGGCGTGCACGTCATCGTTGAGTGCGGCCCCGGAAAGGTGCTCACTTCGCTAAATAAGCGCATCACAAAGAGTCGCGATACGCAATGCCTCGCGATCGAGAACCAGGCCTCGCTCCGCGCGGCGCTCGATGCGACCGGGAGTACGACACGATGACATCCACCGACGTCGCGCTGGTCACCGGCGCATCGCGCGGCATCGGCCAGGCGATTGCTGCGGCGCTCGCTGCGAATGGCGCTACCGTGGTCGGCACCGCCACGACCGCCGCAGGCGCCGCTGCGATCAGCGCGATGTTCAAGGAACGCGCTCTCAACGGGCGCGGCGCCGTGTACAACGCAGCCGACGCGCAGGGCGCCGAAAACCTCGTGGCCGACCTCGAGGCGCACGAGGGACTACCGACGGTCCTCGTGAACAACGCCGGCGTGACGCGGGACGGGCTGATGCTGCGCATGAAGGACGATGACTGGAACCAGGTCATCGACATCAATCTGTCTGCCGTATTCCGCCTGACGAAGCTGTGCGTCAGGCGCATGTTGAAGGAGCGTCGTGGCCGCATCATCAACATCACATCGGTCATCGGCGCGATCGGCAATCCGGGCCAGCTCAACTACGCGGCGGCCAAGGCGGGCCTGATCGGTTTCACCCGTTCGCTGGCCCGTGAACTGGCCTCGCGCAACATCACGGTGAACGCCGTGGCGCCCGGATTCATCGAGACCGATATGACACGTGCGTTGCCGGAACAACAACGCAGCGCCTACCAGGCGCAGATTCCGCTCGGCCGCTTCGGAACTTGCGAGGACGTCGCTAACACCGTGATTTTTCTCGCCGGAAACGAGGCGTCCTACCTGACCGGCCAGACTTTGCACCTGAACGGCGGCATGTACATGGGCTAGTTCGCAAGCCTCCCGTGCCGCATTTGCAACGACAAATCACCAGATAAATCAAGTACTCGCAAAAAAGGCTGGTAGCGGCGGGCAGGGTGTTCCCCTACAATACGCCGCCCGCCCACCGAACCGCCAAAACGACCCGATAACGAGCAGAGGGATTGAACACGATGAGCAACGTTGAACAACAGGTGAAGGCGATCGTTGCCGAGCAGTTGGGCGTCAAGGCCGAACAGGTCACGAGCGCCGCCTCGTTCGTCGACGACCTCGGAGCCGACTCTCTCGACACGGTCGAGCTGGTCATGGCGCTTGAAGAAGAATTCGAGATCGAGATCCCGGACGAAGACGCCGAGAAAATCACCACGGTCCAGCAGGCGATCGACTACATCAACGAGCGCCGCAACAAGGCCTGATCCGAAGCCGGACGCTTAGGGTCCACAAGTTGAGCAAACGCCGCGTCGTCGTCACAGGCCTCGGAGTCGTCTGTCCGCTGGGCAGCACGATCACCGATGCATGGGGCGCAGCGCTGAAGGGTGAGAGCGGCATCGGCCCGATCACGCGGTTCGACGCCAGCGCATTTCCGGTGCGTTTCGCCGGCGCCGTGCGCGGCTTCGATCTCGCCGCCTACCTGCCGCCGAAGGAAGCGCGGCGCATGGATCCTTTCATGCACTACGGTGTCGCCGCCGGTGTGCAGG
>JBOHZW010000375.1:0-7570 GCA_050738715.1 Steroidobacteraceae bacterium
TTTTTACGTCGAGCGCTTGCGGCAACTCGGCCTGGACCCCATCGTGCCGACCAAGGGCGATCGTGACGAGGCGCACCGCATCATCTTCGAGGAGCTGATTCTCGGGCGCACGCCCGAGGCATCGCGCCGCGTCTACCAGCAAATCATTGCCAGGCTCGCGACGGCCGGAGCGCAGGGCGTGATCTTCGGCTGCACCGAAATCGGCCTGCTGCTGAAGCCGGAGGATTCACCTCTTCCGGTCTTTGACACGACCGAGCTGCACGCGGCCCATGCGGCCGACTGGGCACTGACGCGCTAGCGCGCGCGAGCAGCGAACTTCAAGCGGTCAGCTCCAATGTTCCTGACGGGCCACGATGGCGTCGGTCGGATTACGATGGTGGTGTCGCGATCCACCACACCAGCGCTGCTGCAATCGCGAGCGACAACAGCGCCCATCGATGCCGCACGAATTGCAGCTGACCATGCGGAGCCATTTCGCCCCGCGCACGCTTGCCGGTAATCATCGCCGCGATGAGGTTTTCGCCGCGCACGCAGCGGTAATACAGCACCGCGACGATGTGCATCCACACCAGTAGCAGGATCACGTTGAAGACCAGGCCGTGCAGGCGCGTCAGCCGATCGGATAACCCGGAGCTGACCAGCGTGGCTAACGGCCCGTTGAAGCGCACGCCATCATTCGCGAACAGGCCCGTGACCGCCTGCGTCAGCAACGCTGCGAGCAGCAACACGACCATCCAGCCGCCGGCCGGATTGTGGCCCAGGTGTTTCGGGTGTTCACCGCGACCGAGCGAGCGCAGGTAGGCAACGGCGTGGCGCGGTGCACGGGCGAAATCCGCGAATCGCGCGGTCGTCGAACCGATGAACCCCCACGTGAGGCGAAACAGCAGCAACGTCAGCAGTACGAGCCCGGACCACAGATGCACTTTCATGTAGCCATTCTCGACGGCCACCCATGACAGCGTGACCAGCACGACAACGCTCCAGTGGAACAGGCGGACCGGGAGGTCCCAGACCTGAAGGGGATCAGTGCGATTCATCGACGCTGTCCACATAGACTCGGGCGCCGCGGCTTCGGAGTTCGCGCAACTGCGCGCCCATGGCCGGGCCCACCGTGACATTCATCATGCGCAGCACGCGCAGGTTCTTCATGTCGCCGAGCGCGAGGGCCGATGCTTCGCCGACCGCGGTGCCCGACAAGTCGGCCCGCACGATGGCGCCACGGAGCGGCGCGAACGCGGCCAGTTCGCTGTCACCAAACGCATGTCCGAGCAATGAAGCATCCAGCTCCAGGCGCGCCGAGCCGCGCGATTCGTAGTCGATCGCGCCGGCGAAGCGCTGCTGCAGGCTTTGCAGCGCTGCCGCGATCGGTGCGCGCGCGGACGCCAGCGCGGCGACGTCGACCTCCGGAATGACGACGTGCGCGACCGGGCGCGGCGCGGTCTTGAACCAGGCAACGGGCAGCGTGCCGGACGCGCCGGCGCCGATCCACAAGCGGATTACCGTTGCATCGTCGGGTGACAGCGGCGGTTGGCTGCTCGGCGGCATGGCGCGCTCATTGCGCGGCGGCAACGCGATGCGCTGCGCGAGCACACTGTCGCTGACATTGCCGGGCTCGATGACCGGGCCATGCTTGCCGCCGCGCAACGCCGCGGCCAGCGTATCGAGCCGCAGCTTCGCCTTCTGGCGGCGCGTGCCATGACAGCCAGCGCAATGTTCATCCAGTATCGGCGCCACGCGCACCGCGTAGAACGACTGCGGCGCCAGTGGCGGCGGCTTTGTAAGCCCAAGCGTCTGCTTAACGGTGTTGGCGAGGCTTGGCCGCAATGCCGCAAATACCGCGAACACGGTGATCGTCGATACGGCCACCCAACCAAAGTATGCGCGCGCCGACAGCAGCCGCGGTTTGGCCTCGCTCATGCCAGCAATTCAGCAACAACCCGCGCTGGCTTGACGCTGGTGAGTTTCTGGTGCAATCCCTGATACGGATAGTTCAGCTTGCGATGATCGAAGCCCAGCAAGTACAGCAGCGTCGCATGCAGGTCGCGGATCTCGACCGGATCGCGCACGATTTCGTAGCCCATGTCATCCGTTTCACCGTAGCTCATGCCCGGGCGGATGCCACCGCCAGCCAGCCACATCGTGTACGCGGAGGGGCTGTGGTCACGGCCGATGAATTTCATCTGCTGGCCGTCGCGATTCTCGCGCATCGGCGTGCGGCCGAACTCGCCGCCCCAGACGACCAGCGTGTCATCGAGCATGCCGCGTTCCTTCAGGTCGGCGAGCAACGCCGCCATCGGTTGGTCGACTTCACGGCAGCGCTCCTTGAACCCGATATTCAAAGCCTCGCTCTCCTGTGAGCCGTGCGAGTCCCAGCCCCAATGGTAGAGCTGGATGAAGCGCACGCCGCGCTCGGCCAGACGGCGCGCGACCAGGCAGTTGTTGGCAAAACTGGCCTTGCCTGGGGCGATGCCATAGCGCTCCTGCACGGCTGCGCTTTCCTTGTGAATGTCCATCGCATCGCTCGCATCGAGCTGCATGCGGAAGGCCATCTCGTACTGCGCGATGCGCGTCAGCGTTTCGGGATTGCCGAACTCGGCGTAGGAATCG
The DNA here is from genome assembly GCA_050738715.1 of Steroidobacteraceae bacterium. Lineage (GTDB taxonomy): Bacteria > Pseudomonadota > Gammaproteobacteria > Steroidobacterales > Steroidobacteraceae > FEN-1191. Next base: position 2,608 of record JBOHZW010000375.1, read on the forward strand.
CGATTGATCGCGTCGATCGCATCGAGCATCCGGCGGCGCAGCGGCCGGCTGACATCGGACGGATTGGCGAGGTAGAGCACCGGTTCGCCTTGCGAGCGGCACTGCACACCCTGGTAAACGCTTGGCAGAAATCCCGAACCCCACAGCTGCTTGCCGCCGTCGGGCGCCTTGCCGCCGGACAACAGCACGATGAAACCGGGCAGGTTCTGGTTTTCGGTGCCGAGCCCATACGTCACCCACGAACCGAACGACGCATAACCCATGCGCGCATTGCCGGTCTGCACCAGCAGTTGCGCCGGAGCGTGGTTGAACTGGTCGGTGTGCATCGAATGCACGACGCAAAGCTCATCGATGTGCTTTTCCAGATGCGGCAAGCGATCGGATATCCACTGGCCGCTCTTCCCCGCCTGGTGATACGGATACTGCGAGCCCAGCAATTTCGGCACGCCGCTGATGAATGCGAAGCGCTTGCCCGCGAGATAGGCAGCGGGACAGTCGCTGCCATCGAAGCGCGTCAGCACCGGCTTGTGCTCGAACAGCTCGAGCTGGCTCGGCGCGCCCGCCATGTGCAGGAAGATCACGCGCCGCGCCTTGGGGGCGAACTGCGGCGGCAACGGCGCGAGCGGCCGCGCCGCATCGCGCGTGAAATCGAGCTGCGTCTCGGTTCCTGCATCGCGCGCGGTGGCGTGCGACAGGCGCGGCGCCAAGCCGCCCATCGTGCCGAGGAACAGCGAGCCGAGGCCCGTGGCGCAACGATCGAGAAAGTGACGGCGTGTCTGCGATTGCAGCAGGCGCTGGTGCGCATCGGATTCGAGATTCTTGCGCGGATCGTGTGGAATGTGCCTGCGCGCCATTGCAATCACCTCGTCAACGCAGCATCGAGATTGAATAACACGCCCGCAACGGCTGTGTAGGCGGACAATTCAGCCGGTGCCGGCAGGTCCGGTTCGCGCCGCGCCTGCTCGTAGAACGATTGCAGCGTCGCCGCTTCGCTCTCGCTCAGGTCGCGCGACAGCACGCAGCGCGCCGCAAAATTAAACCGCGCAGCTTGCGTTTCTTTGCGCGCGAGCATGCGCTTCGCCAGCGCGCGGCCCGCTTCCTGATACACCGGATCATTCAGCGTCACCAACGCCTGCAGCGGCGTGTTCGTCACGATGCGCCTCGGCAGGCTGACTACGTGGTCCGCCGCATCGAAGGTCACGAAACTCGGATACAGTGCGGTACGCCGCAAATACGTATAGATCGCGCGCCGGTAGCGGTCTGGGCCCTTCGCGTCATCCCAGACACGATCGTCGTAGACGCTCATCCACACGCCGGCCGGCTGCGGCGGCTTCACCGGCGGTCCGCCCAGCGCCGGATTGAACAGGCCGCTCGCCACCAACGCCTGATCGCGCACCATCTCGGCGCTGAGCCGTTGCTGCGGCCCGTGCGCCAGCAGCCGGTTATGCGGATCCTTTGCCATCAGCGTGGCCGTGGCGCGCGCGCTTTGCCGATAGGTCGCGCTCGTCACCAGTTCGCGTAGCAGGGCTTTCATGTCCCAATGCAAGTCGCGCTGGAAATGGAGCGCGAGCCAATCGAGCAGTTCCGGGTGCGAGGGCACCTGGCCCGCACTGCCGAAATCCTCGAGCGTCTCGACGAGACCGGTTCCGAACAGCTGCTCCCAATACCGGTTCACCGCAACGCGCGCCGTCAGCGGCTGGCCGGAGGAAAAAAACCAGCGCGCCATCGTCAGGCGGTTGCGCGGGGCTGCCGCGGGCAGTGCCGGGAAAATAGCGGGCACGTCCGGTTGCAGCGCCGGACCGATCTTGTTCATGAAGTTGCCGCGCTCGAATTCCAGCGTGTGGCGTTGTTCGAACGACGCCTGCTCGGCCATGACCGGCTGCAACACACTTGGCATTTTCTTCAGGCGCTGGCCTATTGTGACGAGCTCACCGAGCTCCGCTGCGAGTGAATGTTGGGTAGCCATATCGATCCAGCGCGGGTCGGCGCTGGCATAGAGCCTGACCCGGCGGAGAGGTGCGGGCCGCATGTCGATGCCGGTCGTGTGCTGGAAATCAACGCGAACGTGAGCGCCGGCCGGCACCGCCAGCGGCTGCGCTGGCACCGCGACAACCCAGCGCGAGCGAAACAGCTTCGGATTGGCGCTGAACCCGCTGGCGTCGAGCTGCGCGTCGTAAGGTTCGCTGATCGCGTACGGCGGCTTGGTCGCCGCCTGCAGGTTGTCCTCGGCGTCCGGCAGGAAGCAACGGATCGGGACGCGCCGCGCGCTGCCATCGCCCGACACGATCCACACGCCGATGCGCTCGACCAGAAAACCGTCTTCCGGCGTGTGGATGGCCACATCGGGCTTCGCAACGGGTGATTCGATACGCAGCGCGGTGATAGTTCCCGGTGTTGCCTCCGCATCGACCTGCAGCACGGAGCGCAGCGGAATCGTGCCGCTGGCGCTTAAACCGCCACCACCATCACTCGCCAACGGTAGCGACAAGGGCTGCGCGCGGGCGCGCACGAGATCGGATTTCAGGCCGGCAATCGAATCCTTGTAGAACTTGGTCAGTTCTTTCGGCGTGGGATGCCAGTCCGGATCGGGCACTTCACGCAACAGCTGCGCCGCTTCGAAGGAATGAAGGTTGCGCTCGAGCGCGTCGACATCACTGACGTTGCCACCGCTCAAGGGCAGCAATGCCCACTCCGCCGCGGCCTCCAGCGATCGCGAGCGGGCCAGCACGCTGCGCCACAACTCCATGCGCCGCGCCTCGAGGGCCGCCGCCTCGCTCCGCCGCGCGTTGTCTTTCGGCAGCGGGATCGTCGGATAGTCATCGACAAGATCCGAGTCGCGCGAGGTGTTGTAGAAGCCGAGGAATTTGTAGTACTCCGCGTGCCGGATCGGATCATAGGGATGCGAGTGGCACTGCACGCAATTCATCGTCAGTCCGTTGAGCACGGACCATGTCGTCGCCACGCGATCCATGACGGCGACCAGGCGGAATTCCTCGTCATCGGTCCCGCCTTCGTCATTCAGCGGCGTCAGGCGCTGGAAAGTCGTCGCTACCCGATCGTCCAGCGTCGCGTTCGGCAGCAGATCGCCCGCAAGCTGTGTGGTCACGAACTGCTCATAGCTGATATTGCGGTTGAAGGCGTCGACGACCCAATCGCGATAGGGCCAAACCGGACGGTCATGATCCGCCTCGTACCCACGGCTGTCCGCGTAACGGGCGAGGTCGAGCCAGAGCGCGGCCCAGCGCTCGCCGTAGTGCGGTGATGCCAGCAGGCGATCGACCTGCCGCTCGTAGGCATCCGGCGATTTGTCGGCGAGGAATGCCGAGAGTTCCGGTTCAGTGGGCGGAAGCCCCGTCAGGTCGAGCGACACGCGCCGCAGTTGCCCGGCGCGTTCTGCTTCACCCGACGGCTGTAATCCTTCGCGCTCGAGGCGCGCGAGTATGAAGCGATCGACCGGTTGTCGCGGCCACGCGCTGTCCTTGACCGCGGGCAGTGGTTGGTCTTTCGGCGCCACGAACGCCCAGTGATCGCTCCACTGCGCGCCGTCCTTGATCCACTGCCGCAACAACGCGATCTGTTGCGGTTGCAGCGGCGGCGCGTGATAAGGCATGCGCACTTCCGGATCGGTCGAGGTGATGCGCGCGATCAACTCGGAAGCTTCGGGCCGGCCGGGCACGATCGTCGCGCGTCCCGAGCTGCCCTTGCCCAGCGCCTCTTCGCGATAGATGAACGACACTTCGCTCTTCTGGCGCACGCCGCCGTGGCAGGAGACGCAGTACTGGTTGAAGATCGGGCGGATGTCGCGGCTGAAGTCGACGGCGGCGACCGGCCTGCGCTGCGCAAGATGCACGGCCGCGAAAACGCCCGTCGCCGCGAGCGCCGCGCCGATCCACACGGTTGACCGCCAGTGCGCCATGTAATCGATTACCGGCCCGGAAACGGGCAGCTTCGACCTTCTGCGCGCCAGCGTCAATCGGCCCCGCCAGCGTCGATCGGCTTTGATATTATACTATGTGCATAGGTATAGACGTGGATCCTGCGCTCACCAAAGCGCGATGGCGTCAAACTCGTATCATGAAGCACGGGGGACCGATCGCATGCACCACATCAAGTCCGGAATGACACTGTTGCTGTTCGCGCTGCTGGCGACAGTCCCGGTGCGAGCGCAAGGTGTGCCGCAGCGGCTCGTGCTGGACAACGGCTGGGCGCTACAGTCTTCGGCAAAGGTGCACGCGAGCGCGGAATCGATCTCCACGCCCGGGTATGGCGCCTCAGGGTGGATCGCCGCGCAAGTGCCGGCAACCGTCGTCGCGACGCAGGTCAAGCAAGGTTTGCTGCCCGATCCTTTCTACGGCATGAACCTGCGCAGATTTCCTGGTGTCGGATATCCGGTCGGCGTCAATTTTTCCGAGCGCGCAATGCCGGTGAACAGCCCATATGCCGCCTCGTGGTGGTATCGCACGGAATTTACGCTGCCGCAGGACTACGCGGGAAAAACACTGTGGCTCGGATTCAAGGGCATCAACTACAAGGCCAACGTCTACCTGAACGGCAAGCTCATCGCCGATGCCAGCCAGGTCATCGGCGCCTGGCGAACCTATGAGTTCAACGTGACGCCGGCGATCAAACCCGGCAAGAACGTGCTGGCACTGCAGGTGTGGGCACAGACCGAGACGGATCTGGGCATCACATTCGTCGACTGGAACCCTTCTCCGCCCGACAAGAACATGGGGTTGTTTCGCGAGGTTTACCTCACGACGAGCGGGCCGGTGGCCGTGCGGCACGCGACCGTGATCTCGAAGCTCGAAGCGCCTGCGTACGACGCGGCACAATTGACGGTCACGGCGCTGCTGAAGAATGCAAGCGCGCACACGGTCAAGGGAACCTTGCGCGGCCGCATCGAGCAGGCGGAATTTTCCAAGCCCGTCGAGCTGGCGCCCGGCGAGCAGCAGGACGTGAGTTT
>JBOHZW010000376.1:0-9132 GCA_050738715.1 Steroidobacteraceae bacterium
TGGTGCCGGCGCCGCGCCCGGATGCGCCGCCGGATGCTCCTGACCGCACGTTGCCCATCAAGGCGATTGCGGCCGAGAGCGGCTACGCCAACGTGACGTTGCTGGTGCAACCGATCAAGGCGCTGAAGCTTCCCACCGGCGCCGACATGGTGTGGACATCCGACAATTACCACGACGTCAAGAACGTGCCGGGCATCGACATGATGGCCTTCAACAAGTCGGTGTTCGACGCGTTGAAGCCGGGTGGTGTCTACCTCGTCATCGATCACGATGCAGCAGCGGACGCGCCGGCCGATGTCACCTCGACGCTCCATCGCGTGCGCGAAGCGACGGTCGAGCAGGAAGTGCTCGCGGCCGGATTCGTGCTCGATTCACAGAGCGCGCTGCTGCACAACACGACCGACAAACACGACCTGAAAGTGTTCGATGAGGCGATCCGTGGCAAGACGGATCAATTCATCCTGAAGTTCAGGAAGCCGGCCAAATAGCCAGCGCGAAGGCCCAGGCCAGCGCGAGCGATGCAAGCGCTCCGGCAGCCGGCAACCATTGCGGCACGCGATCAAGCCAGCGCTGCACGCTGCTGCGTCCGGCGGTCGCGCCGAGCAGGCATCCGACCGTGAATCCCAGCGCGTGGGCGACCACATCGGTATTTTCGCCGGCTGTGCCGAGCCACCCGAGCAGTGCGATACCGGCAATCAGCGGCGCCCAGCGCCGTGCGGCGCTCAGGCGCAGCGGCAAGCGCAGCCGCCAGGAGTGCGCTGCCATCAATCCCAGCGCCGTGAACACGGCCGTCGATGCGCCCACCGCACGGTGTGAGGCCGGCGCCACCGCAGCCTCGATCAGATTGGCGAGCGCTGCGCCGGTCACGATCAGGAACCACGCCACCCCGCTCCCCAGTTGGCGCGCGGCGAGGTATCCGAACCAGATGCCGCCGCCGAGGTTGGCGACGAGATGGTTTGCATCGACGTGCAGCGTCAGCGCCGTCCATGCGCGCCACCACTGCCCGTCCTTGATCGTGGCCGCCGTGAGCGCGCCGTTGCCAAAGGCCTTAGGGTCCCACCATCCGTTCGCGATCGCGAGCGCAACCCCCACGAGCACCGCGGCATACGCGATGACGCCGATCCATGCGTGCGGATGCCATCGCGCCACCACGCTGGGTGAGGGGCGATTTTCCTTTTCGTACTGGCCCAGGTGGGCCAGCGCCCACGGCAGGTCCTGCGTGCCGCAGCACAACAGGAACTCGATGCCGTCGTGCCGCACTTCGCTGGCGATATTCACCGCCGTCAGCACCAGTGCGCGCTCATCGCAAGCCGCGCGGCTGTAGGAGCGATAGACCGCGTGGAGTTCGTCCGCCACCGTCAACGGCGCAATTGGCGCCGTTTACTTGGCGTGCGCAGCTGCAAGTTCCCGCACCGATTTCAGCGCGGCCTCGACGTTGGCTGCGGGCGCCTTGCCGCCGATCGTCGCGTGGATCATGTGGTCCGGCGTTACGATGAAGGTCGTGCGTTCCGCAAATCCGTGGTTGACCATGTTGCCCTGCGTGTCCTTGAAGGGCTCGCCCGCGGCTTCTACCTTCAGGTCGAAGGACTTGGCGATCATGCCGTTGGCATCGGAGGCCACGGCGATCTTGCCGCCGCAATAGTTCGGATCGGCCGAAAACGCGTTAAGCCTTTCGATGTTGTCGAGCGACACGCCGATGATCGACGCACCGGCCGCGTCAAAATCGCCCTTGTGCACGGCGAAGGTGTGCGCCTCGATATTGCAGCCACCGGTAAATGCGGACGGATAGAAATAGACGACCACCGGGCCCTTCTTCAGCGCGTCCGCCAAGACGAAATCAAAGGCTTTACCGGCCAGCGAGGCCTGTGCCGAGAATTCCGGCGCCGCGGTGCCGGCCTGGAGGGAGGCCATTGCCGGCATGGCCGCTGCAGCGGACAAGGCGAGTGTGAAGAGTGCGCGTTTCATAGGCGTGTTTCCTTGCATGTTTGCCACCGGGAACGGGTCGCCGATCTTAGCGCACCCGGATGATCCGCGAATCACCTGCATGATATGTTTGAGGTACATGGGCATGCGGCGCATCTTTAGATTGAGCTTGGCCGTTTCTGCGTGGCTGTTGCTCGCGCCGGCCTTGCTGCGCGCCGATGACGGGCGGCACATTTTCTGGGAGGTCAAAGGCGCGCACAACACGGTCTACCTGCTCGGCTCCGTGCACATGCTGAAGGCCGCCGACGGAGTGCTGCCAGCGGAAGTGCTCGAGGCCTATCGACATTCGAAATCGCTCGTCATGGAACTCGATCTCAGCGACGCGGGCGCGGCCGATGCGCTGGCGGCATCCGATCTCGGGCAACTGCTATTACCGGAAGACAAGACCTTGGGCCAGGTGCTGAGTCCGAAGCTGTACGCATCGTTCGTCGCGCACGCGAAGCGCGTTGGCCTGGAGCCCGCGACGAGCGAGCGCTTCCAGCCCTGGTTCGCCGCGATCCTGCTCGAGCAGATGACGCTGATGCACGCCGGCTACGAGGCCAGCTCCGGCGTCGACATGCAGCTGACGCAGAGCGCCGCGGCGGATCACAAACCCATCGTTGCGCTCGAGACGGCCTCCGAACAGATGGGATATTTCTCGCAGCTCACGCTCGATGAACAGGCGAACTTCCTGCGCTTCACGTTGCGCGACCTCGACTCGAGCGACAGCGATCCCGCTGCGGTGATCCGCGCGTGGAAAGCCGGCGATGTGCGCGAACTCGAACGCCTGTTTCGCCAGGAATCAGCCGACTCGCCCGAATTGATGCGCCAACTCACTGCCGAGCGCAACCGCAAATGGCTGCCGCGCATCAAGGCGCTGCTCGATGACGATCACGACGACATGGTGGTTGTCGGCGCAATGCACCTGATCGGCGATGACGGATTGGTTGCCTTGCTGAAGAGCCAGGGATTCAATCCGGTGCAGCACTGAGGCCCGCGGCTGCGGCGGCAAGGTTTTTTCGCGGGCTGCGCAACTTCAGCAGCAGCATCCCCAGCAACGTGCAGGCCACGAGACTTGCGCAGGCATCGAACACGAAGCTACCGGCGATGCCGTGCCACGCGTGGCCCCAGCCATCGACGATGATCATGTAGGTGTTCGGCAGGTTCATCACCGACACCATCAGGCAAAACGTCGTCGCCGCCAGCGGGTTGCGTTCACCAATCGTGTCGAATGAAACCGCGATTGCCGCGGTGATCGCCGCGGACTGGAACAGGTTCTCGCCGATCAACGCGATCGCGAACGCGAGCGGCGTGAGCGGCAGCATGGTCAGCGCCAGCGTGAAGCCGGCGCCGACGACGCCGATCGTCAGGTACAGGAATCGCAACGGCATCAGGCGGTCGACCAGCCGGAATATCAGGCACCCGGCGATGCCGGCGGCCACCACGCCGGCGCCGCCGATCGCACCGACGAAGCGCATCGAGGCATGGTATTCGCTGCCGAGACCGGCCAGCAGGTTCACCAGCGCAAAGGACGCTCCCGGCAACGCGAACATGACGAGCGACAACAACACCTCGCGGCGCTTCAGGATGCCGCCGACTTCGCGGAAAAACTGGCCGAAGCTGTCGCTCGCCAGCCGCCGATCGGGCCCTGGTGCAGGAATCCACGGAAACACGACGATCGGCAGCAACAATACGCCGCCGAGAATCAGCGCCGTTTCGGTCGGCGGGAAACGCGAGGCAACCTCGCCGGCGATGACCGCCATCGCCCCGCCGCCGCTGATGTTGGCGATCGTCAGCCAGGCGCTTAAGTGGCTGCGTTCTTCCGGCGCAATGACGCTCGAGAGCCAGCCGCCAAGCGCGCTCTGATACAGGTTCGCGGCGAAGAAGCCGGTGACGAGCAGGAATTCTGCCAGCCCGGTTTCGTCGAGATTCACCAGTGCGATGCTCAACAGCAGTGCCGCAATCGACACGGTCACGACGGAATACCAGCGCCGGCTGAAACGCACGTCCAGCATCGGACTCGCGACGATCGACCACATGCCCGGAGAGACGGTGACCGCCGTGAAGGCCGCGATGATCGCCTCCGGCACGTGGCGCGAATTCAACATCTGCGGAATCGAGATCACGAGGATGCCGCCGTACATGCCGAACGGAGCGTTAGTCATCCCCATGAGCCAAAGCGGCAGTTTTCGTGCTTGCGGACGACTCATGGCAACTCCCATCGGCCCGACTCGGCCGATCGATACAGCGCATCGATGACGCGCATGTTCGAAATCGCATCCTCGATCGGAAATTCCTGCGTCACTTCGTTTCGAAATGCGGCCGCCGCCAGGTCGCATTGCAGCAGGTACTGGTCCACGAAATCGAAATGTTCGACGCTGGCGGAAGTTCCATCGCTGCGCTCGCCCGTATCGATGATGATGCGGCAGCCTTGTCCTTCCGGATGCGTGAACGGCGATTGCACCTCGATACGGCCGTCCGCGCCAAGGACCACCACTCGCTGGTAAAACGCGAGCTGAAACGCGCAGCTGAACACCAGTTGGCCACCGCCTGGAAATGCGAGCATGCCGCTGGTCAACTGGTCGACGCCCAGTGCGGCATCGCGCTCCACCAGCGCGATGACCCGTTCAGGTTCAGCGCCGAACACGTAACGCGCCGTGACGATGGGGTAACACCCCACGTCGTACAGTGCTCCGCCACCATACTCGAGCCGGTTCCGCACGTTCTTCGGGTCGCGCATCGAAAACGCGAACGCCGACTGCAGCGTGCGCACCTTGCCGATGCGTCCCTCGCTCACCAGCGCGCGCACTCGACGCCATTGCGGATGGTGGCGCACCATGAACGCTTCGATGACACACTTGCCGCTGCGATCACGCGCCGCGACTATCGCCTGCGCCTCGGCCGCATTCAGCGCAATCGGCTTCTCGCACAGTACGTGCTTGCCGGCATCGAGGGCCTTGACTGTCCATTCCACGTGCAGGTGATTGGGCAGCGGGTTGTAGATGGCTTCGATATCCGGATCGGCCAGCAGCGCTTCGTACGAGCCGAAGCTGCGCGCAATGCCGAATCGCTCCGCAGTCGCGGCCGCCTTGCCTGCATCGCGCGACGCGATGGCCGCAACAACACCGCGTTGCCCCGCCTGGATTGCCGGAATCACGCGCTTGATGCCGATGTTCGCGGTACTGAGGATGCCCCAGGTGACCTTGCTCATGAGTTTCTTTTCCGCCAGCCAGACAGGGGTGCCTTCGCATCATACAGCGGATATGATTCGCAGCCATGAACACCAGGATTTTGCCCACCGCCATTGCGATGCTGTTCGTCACGGGCACGACCGCCGCCGCTGCGGCGCCAGCGATGAAATCCAGCCCGGCCGATCAGGCATTGCGCGCCCTGATCGCCGAGCAATGGGCCGATCAGATGCGCGACGATCCGCTCTATGCCACGCAGGCCGGCGTGCGCGAGTACGACGATCGCCTGCCCTCCGTGACGCTGGCCGATTTCGCGCGGCAGGACGAACGCAACCAGCATTACCTGCGCCGCCTCGCGACGATCGATCGCAAGACGCTTTCGAGCGCCAACCGCAGCAACTACGACATCTTCGATTTCGTGATTCGCAATCGGGTCGCGCTCGATCCGTACCAGGAATGGCGCATCCCGCTCACGGCCGATGAAGGGTTCCACATCGAAGTGATGCGCATGGCCGCCGGCATCGCGATGACGACGCCGCACGACTACGACAATTACATCGCGCGCCTGCGGGCGATCCCTGCGTATTTCGAGCAGCAGGAAGCCAACATGCGCGAGGGCCTCAAGGAGGGCTTCACGCTGCCGGCGGCGATCCTGCCGGGCATCATCAAGATCGTCGAAGGACAGCAATACACGTCACCCGACCAGACACCGTTCTTCGAGCCCTTCACGCGCATGCCCGATACGATTCCGCCGGCGCGGCGCGACGAACTCATCGCTGCCGGCCGCGCAGCGATCCGCGACGCAGCGATTCCCGCCTACCAGCGGTTGCTCAAGTTCTTCGTCGACGAATACCAGCCGCACGCGCGCCAGACCTTAAGTGCTGGCGAACTGCCACACGGCCAGCAGTACTACGCGACGTTGGTCCGCTTCTTCACGAACCTCGATGTGACGCCTGCGCAGGTGCACGAGATCGGCCTTAAGGAAGTCGCGCGCATCAGCGCAGAGATGGAGGCGGTCAAGCAGCAGACTGGGTTCACTGGCGATATGCCGGCGTTTCTGCAGTTCCTGCGCACTGATCCGCAGTTCTACGCGCACACGCCGGATGAATTGCTGAAGGACGCCTCGTACATCGCGAAGCAGATCGACGGCCTGTTGCCGGGGTATTTCGGCAAGCTCCCGCGCATGACCTACAGCGTGCAGCCGGTGCCGGCGGAGCTGGCGCCCAACTACACCGGAGGCCGCTACAATCCGCCGCCGATCGGCGGACTGACCGGCGGCGAGTTCTGGGTCAATACCTATGCGCTCGACAAGCGCCCGCTGTATTCGCTGACTTCACTCGCGTTGCATGAGGCGGTTCCCGGCCATCACCTGCAAGGATCGCTGGCGCGCGAACTCGACGATGTGCCGCCGTTCCGGCGCGATTTCTATTCGCATGCATTCGGTGAGGGCTGGGGCCTGTACTCCGAGAAACTCGGTGTGGAGATGGGCCTGTACAAGACGCCCTACGATCACTTCGGCCGCCTCTCGTACGAAATGTGGCGCGCCTGCCGCCTCGTCGTCGACACCGGCATCCACTCGATGGGCTGGTCGCGCGAGCAGGCGCAGCAGTACCTGGCCGAGCACACCGCGCTTTCAATGCAGGAAGTGCGCACCGAGACCGATCGCTATATCGCCTGGCCCGGCCAGGCGCTGGCCTACAAGATGGGCGAACTGAAGATCCTCGAACTGCGCGCCCGGGCGAAGGCCGCGCTCGGCGATCGCTTCGATGTGCGCGCGTTTCACGATGCGGTGCTCGACAACGGCAGCGTGCCGCTGCCGGTGCTCGAGCGCCAGATCGATGACTACATTGCCGCGAACCAGGCCGCGCCGGTCGCCGCGCCCAAGGCAGCAACGCACTGACCGGCCATCAAGCTACGCGCCGGCGGAGCTGCTCCGCCGCTCGCGTATGGCCGAGCGCAGCATCTGCACGGATGCGTACAGCACGACGATGACGACGAGCCAGCGCAGCCACACCAGCGGCAGCTTTTTCACGATGAATGCGGCGATCAAGACGCCCGGGATGCCACCGATGGTCAGCGCAAGCACAGCGCTCGGATCATAACGTCCCGCGCGCATGAAGCGTTCGCCGCCGATCGGCATCAGGAACGCGCACGAACCCATCATGATCGGAAACGCCGCGAGCGGGTTCATGCCGAGCAGGCTCACCATGATGAGACACGGCGCGTACAGTCCAATACCGAGCATCATCAACGCGCCGAGCAGGTAGCTGACGGCGACCGCGAACACCAGCACGGCGCCGTGCAGGCCGAGCGCTTCTCCGCCGCCGGGGAGCAACCCGGTGTTGCTGGCAACATAAAGCGCCGCCGCCACCAGCAGCGCCAGGCCCATGCCAACCTGGATCGCGCGCCGCGGCAGGCGCGAGACTACGCCCACACCGGTCCATGCGCCAAATGCCGCCGCGCCGATCATCGTGACCAATGTGAGCGGATCGACCGCAACCGCCGAAATGAAGACGAATGCCTCGAGGACCACCGCGACGGAGTGGCCGGCATTCAACGTTCCAGGAATATTCTCGTCGGCGACGCGTCCGCGTAGCTTCAGGTAGGCCGTCGTCGGCGCAAAATTGCCGATGCCGAGCGTGTCAAAAAAATCGACGACGAAACCGGCGATGCAATCATCAAGGCTCGGGCGGCGCGCATCGCCCTGCCCCGCCGCTCGGCGATCCCGCTCGATGAGCCACCAGCGCCACACGAACCAGATCGCCAGCACGCCCAGTGCTGCCAGTAGCAGTGTTGGTGCAAGTTGCATGCAAGAGCCTCCGCGCTACCGGAAAGACAACACAGGTTTGCCGAGCACATCCGCGCGCGGATGCACGCCAAGCCCCGGTGCCGTTGAGGCCACCATGCGACCTTGTGCGCGCTGCGGCGCGCCTTCCGCGATGCTAATCGTGACGTAACTGTTGAAATCCGTGCTCGTGAAACGCAAGCCCTCGGGCGTGCTGTGTGCGAGATGCGCAATCGCAGCGGTGACGATGTCACCGCCCCAGGTATCCTCGATGGTCATTGCCATACCGAGTTCGACGCAAAGATCGCGCGCCAGCCGCGTCTTCGTGAGGCCGCCGAACTTGCTGATCTTCAGGTTGACGATGTCCATCGCGCGATCGGCAGCGGCACGCATCAGCGTCGGCACATCGCTGATGACCTCATCGAGCACGAACGGATGGTCGCAGTGCGCGCGCACGGCCAGGCACTCCTCGTATGAAGCACAGGGTTGCTCGATGCACACATCGATGTCGCGCACACCGTTGATGACGCGCAGCGCATCGTGCTGCAACCACCCGGTGTTGGCATCCGCCACCAGGCGATCGCCGCGCTGCAATCTGGCCGATGCCGCGCGAATGCGCTCGATGTCGAGTTCTGCGTCATCGCCTACCTTCAGTTGGAACCGCGTATAGCCCTCGGCGCGATAGGCCGCGACCATCGCGGCCATCTTTTCAGGCGAATCCTTCGAGATCGCGCGATAGAGCGTGACCGCATCGCCGTGACTACCACCCAACAGGGTACTAACTGGCACGCGGGCTGCCTGGCCGAGGATATCCCAGCAGGCAACGTCGAGCGCCGATTTAACGTAGGCGTGTCCCTTGAGGCGGGAATCCATCAGGTGATTGAACGGGCCGAGCTGCGTCGGATCGGCACCGAGCAGCTGCGGCGCGAGCTCCGCCAGTCCCGCGCGCACGCCACCGGCATAGGAAGGCAGGTATGCCGGCCCGAGCGGGCACGATTCGCCGTAGCCAATAAGACCCGCGTCGGTTTCGATGCGTACGATCGTGCTGTCGAACACCGACACCGACTTGCCGCCGGACCAGTTGTACGCGCCTTCCTTGAGCGGCAGCTCGACACGATAGACGTCGATTCCAGTGATGCGCATGCCGTTGCCCTAGCTTTGCGAGAGGGGGACGCGGCCCTTGATCGCGTTGGCGCG
>JBOHZW010000377.1:0-12261 GCA_050738715.1 Steroidobacteraceae bacterium
TGCTGCTGCATCACTACATGGGCGACATCGACGACACCGTCGGCGCCTGGGGTTTCGCGCGCGGCGGCATGGGCGCCGTCACGCGCGCGCTCGCCGCGTCGCTCCAGGCCAGCGGCGGAACGATCCGCACCAGCGCCGGCGTCGCGCGCATCCTGGTGCGCAACGGGCGCAGTATCGGCGTGGCGCTCAGCGATGGCGAAGAGATCAACGCGAAGCTCGTGCTGTCGAACATGGACGTGAAGCGCACCTTCCTCGACACCGTCGATGCGCAGGAGTTGCCTGCCGATTTCCTGCGGCAGATGCGTAATTTCAAGATCCGCGGCTCATCGGGGAAGCTGAACATCGCGCTCGATGGACTGCCGTCATTCCCGGCCATCCCACTCGGCTCACCCAGCACGCGCGGTGACATGCACGTCACCGACACGATCGAGATGATGGAACGCGCCTACGATGACTGGAAAGAAGGCACGTGGTCGCGCGCGCCCTACATCGACATGCTGATTCCTTCGCAGATCGATCCGACGATGGCGCCGGACGGCAAGCATTACATGTCAGTATTCGTGCAGTACTGCCCGTACCGGCTCGCGAGCGGGCCGTGGGATGCGGCCAAGCGCAAGGCATTCGGCGACACGGTCATCGACACGATCGCGCGCCACAGTCCCGACTTCAAGAGCCTTATCCTGCATGCCGAGGTGCGCACGCCCTTCGACATCGAGAACGAAGTCGGCCTGACCGAAGGCAACATTTTCCAGGGCGAGCTGACCTTCGACCAATTGCTGTTCAATCGACCGATTCCCGGCTACTCGCAATACCGGACACCGTTGAAGGGACTGTACCTGTGCGGTTCTAGCACGCATCCCGGCGGCGGCGTCATGGGAGCGCCCGGCGCCAACGCGGCGCGCGCGGTCTTGCGCGATCTCAGGGCGGCGGCCGCATGAGCGCGTCCGCGCAAGACCCTCGGGCCCACGACTGCATCGTCATCGGCGGCGGTCACAATGGGCTCGCCTGCGCCGCCTATCTGGCGCGCGCCGGACGCAGCGTGCTGGTGCTCGAAGCTGCGGATCGGCTGGGCGGGGCTGCCTCGACACGGGAATTCGCGCCCGGGTTTCGCGTCTCGGCCGGTGCACACTTGTTGCACCAGATGCCCGCGCGACTGATCGAAGAGTTGCAGCTCGAGCAGCATGGATTGCGCTGGGCCGCGCAGGCGATGCCGACTGCGGCGTTATCGGCGCAGGCAGAAGCGCTGCTGCTGGCAGGCGATACGCTTGATGGACCGGTGTCGAGCGGCGATGTCGCGGCGTTTCGCGAGTTCAAGGCACAGATGAGCCGCTTTGCCGCGGCCCTCCATCCGATGCTCGATTCAATGCCGCCACGGCTGGGCACCGATCGATGGAGCGATCGATTGAACCTGCTTAGGCTGGGCTGGCGCATCCGCCGCCTCGGACGGCGCGACATGCGCGAGCTGTTGCGCATCGCCGGCATGAACGTCCACGACCTGCTCACCGAACATTTCAGTGCGCCGCTCCTGCAGGGCGCCCTGGGGCTCGATGCCGTGCTCGGCAGCAACTTCGGCCCGCGCGCGCCGGGGACGGTGATGACGTTGCTGTATCGCATGGCAGCCGAACACGGCGCGGGCGCGCGTGGCCTGGCGCTGCCGGTGGGCGGCCTCGGCGCAGTTTCCGAGGCGCTGGCGGCCGCGGCGCGCCAGGCGGGAGCGGAGATCCGCGTGGCTACGCCTGTTGCGCGCATCCGCGTTGCCGACGATCGGGTCAACGGTGTCGTCCTTGAGTCGGGCGAGACGATCGGAGCGAGAACCGTGGTTTCAAGCGCGGACCCGAAGCGCTCGCTGCTGGGTCTGCTGGGCCCCGAGCATCTCGATACGTCTTTCGTCAGGAGAGTGCATCACCTGCGAACGCGCGGCCTTGCGGCCAAGCTGCACCTGGCGCTCGATGCGATGCCGCAGTTCAAAGGCCTGGCCGTGGCTGCGCACGGGGCGCGGCTGCTCATCGCGCCCGGGCTCGATTACATCGAGCGCGCGTTCAACCACAGCAAGTATGGCGAATACTCGAGCGCGCCGGCGCTGGAGATAACGCTCCCGACGGCGAGCGATGCGTCGCTGGCGCCGACCGGCAAGCATGTGCTTTCCGCGATTGTCCAATATGCCCCGTACGAGTTGCGGGGAGGATGGCCACAACACGCGCAGGCCTTCACCGCCGCGATCGTCGAT
This sequence comes from Steroidobacteraceae bacterium, assembly GCA_050738715.1. Lineage (GTDB taxonomy): Bacteria > Pseudomonadota > Gammaproteobacteria > Steroidobacterales > Steroidobacteraceae > FEN-1191. The sequence goes on from JBOHZW010000377.1 coordinate 2,228, forward strand.
CTGCTGGAGCAGCATGCGCCCGGGTTACGCTCACTGGTGCGTGCGAGCGAACTGCTGGCGCCGCCGGACATCGAGCGCGAATTCCGCATCCACGGTGGCCACTGGCACCACGCTGACCTGGCGCTCGACCAGTTCTTCGCGGTGCGTCCCGTTCCCGGCGCCACGCAACATCGCACGCCGATGGACGGTTTGTTCCTGTGCGGCGCGGGCTGCCATCCCGGCGGTGGAGTCATGGGCATCGCCGGGCGCAATGCCGCACGCCAGGTCATCGCGGCGGCGCGTGCATGAACGAACCCATCGACACGACCGCACATTTCCGCCAGCCGTTGCTGACGACGCCGTTCCACGAGCGTGAGCGCGCCTTGAGCCAGGTCGACAGCTTCGTGCCATGGGCGGGCTACACGACCGTCGATGTCTTCACGAATGTCGGGCAGGAATATTTCGCCGTGCGGAACGCCTGCTCGGTCTACGACCTGACGCCGATGGTCAAGTACCGCATCGCAGGTGCCGATGCGGAACGGTACCTGAACAGGCTTGTCACGCGCGATTTGCGCAAGCTCAAGGTCAATCGTGTCAGCTACTGCGTATGGTGCGACGACGCGGGCCACATCATCGATGACGGCACCGTATTCCGCGTCGGCGAACAGGAATTCCGCCTGTGCACGGCCGAACGCCAGCTCGACTGGTTGCTCGATTCCGCGATCGGATTCGATGTCGAAATCGGCGAAGTAACCGAACAGATTGCCGCACTTGCGCTGCAGGGTCCTACCTCTTGTTCGGTGCTGCACAAGCTGGGCCTCGCCGGTGTCGAGAAACTCAAGCCCTTCGAGTTCGGCTGGTTCCAGTTCGACGGCAAGCGAGTGATGGTCTCGCGCACCGGCTTTACCGGCGACCTGGGCTACGAACTGTGGGTCGCACCTGCCGAAGCGGTCGCGCTGTGGGATGCGCTGATGCTGGCGGGACGGAGCCGGGGCATTCGCGCAATCGGTTCGCGGGCGCTGAACATGGTGCGCATCGAGGCGGGATTCCTGTTGCCCAATGTCGATTTCGTTTCCGCGGAGAACAGCGTGCGCATTGGCACGAGCCGCTCCCCGCTGGAGCTTGGCCTGGCATGGTTGGTGGATTTCAACAAGGGACACTTCACAGGACGCCGGGCATTGCTCCAGCAAGATCGCGCAGGATTGAAACGTCAGCTCGTCGGACTCGACATCGCGGGCAACAAGCCTGCGACTAATGCGTTGCTGTACTCCGACCGGAAAGGGCGCACCGAAATTGGCAGCGTGACCTCGGCGATCTGGTCGCCAACTTGCAAACGCAACATAGCGCTTGCTATGGTCGAAGCGCCTCATTTTGCATCGGGCTCGATCGTGTGGGCGGAAATCTACCTGAGCCGCGAGCTGGTCTGGGAGCGGCGCATGTGCCGGGCCCAGGTCGTCGACAGACCTTTCTTCGCGCCTGAGCGACGGCGGGTCACGCCGCCGGGAGACTGCTAGGGCCTGCTAACACCTGGAATATCGATGCGTTGCTGCTCAAAATGCTTTCAGACAAGGCGCGAGGTGCGATGCGTGGTTGTTCCACGTGAGCGCCGAGCAACGCCGTATGAAAGCATTTTGAGCGCAACCTTCCGGGGCCGGCCCCATTTTGCACAGGGCCGCGTTGCTCCTCCCTCATGTACATTCAGTACACTTTGGTCGTCGCGCCTTGCCCTGTGCAAAATGGGGCACGGCCGCATCGATATTCCAGGTGTTAGCAGGCCCTAGTGGTGCAGCTCGATCCCAAGCAACTCGCCGACCGGCCCTGGCTCGATCCGAATGCGCAGCCCCAGGTCGTCATCGACGGCGTGTGCAAGACCTATCCGGGTGTCACGGCTGTCGACAACGTCTGCCTCCGAATTTTCAAGGGTGAGATGTTCGCACTGGTTGGCTCCTCCGGATGCGGCAAAACGACGCTGCTGCGCATGCTGGCCGGCTTCACGCAGCCCAGCGACGGGCAGATCAACATCGACGGCGCCGTGATGAACGAAGTGCCCCCGCACGAACGACCCGTCAACATGATGTTCCAGTCCTATGCATTGTTCCCGCACATGACCGTCGAGAACAATGTCGGCTACGGATTGCGCCCGCTGCCACTTTCGCCTGAAGAGCGGCGCGCGCGCGTGCAGGCGGCGCTCGACATGGTCCAGCTCGGCGCGCTCGGCAAGCGCAGGCCGCACCAGCTTTCCGGCGGCCAGCGCCAGCGCGTCGCATTGGCGCGCGCCCTGATACGCCGTCCGAAGGTGCTGCTGCTCGATGAGCCACTCAGCGCGCTCGACAAGAAGTTGCGCGAGCAGACTCAGTTCGAGCTGATGAACATCCAGAACAAGGTCGGCACGACTTTCATCTTCGTGACGCACGACCAGGACGAGGCCATGGCGCTCGCAACGCGCATCGCAGTCATGGACCACGGCAAGGTCATCCAGGTTGGCACGCCGGCCGAGATCTACGAATTCCCGCAGACGCGTTTCATCGCCGATTTCATCGGCACGACCAATTTCTTCGAGGGCACGGTTACGGGCGTTGAACCCGGCCAGGTGCGCGTGCACAGCGCCGAGGCCGGGAGCGAGCTGCTGGTGCTCGACGACCGCGGCAAGGTCACCGTCGGCCAGCAAGTGTGGGTTGCGCTGCGTCCCGAGAAAATCAGGCTCAGCAAGGAACCGCCGGCCGGGGAGCGTCTTAATCACTTGAAGGGCGTCGTCGCCGAGCTCGGTTACCTCGGCAATCGCTCGACGTACCGCATCCGCACGCCGGCAGGGAAACTGCTGACGGTGCTCGGCAAGAACGAGCAACGCACTTCGGAATGGTCGATCGATTGGAGCGATGAGGTTTACGTGAGCTGGAATGCCAACGCAGCCATCGTGCTGCAATCTTAAGAGCAGGGGGAGTCCATCATGATCATGCATCGCCTGAACGCCCGCCGCAGTCGTGTACTCGGTGCAGTGATGGCCGGATTCGTCCTGGGGTTGGGAAGCAGTTTTTCCGCGCACGCTCAGACCGCGGCGCAAACGGGTGCAAGCGACCTCGAGGAAATCGTCGTAACGGCGACCCGCCGCTCCGAAGCGCTCAGCAAGGTGCCGATCAGCGTCACTGCCATCAACCAGGAATCGCTGGATCTGCGCGGCATGAAGGACTTCCAGGATGTCGCGCGCTTCACCCCGGGCGTGACCATCGACAGTTCGATCACCAACGCGATATCGATTCGCGGCATTTCCTCCTCGGGCGGCGCCGGCACGACCGGCGTCTACATCGATGACACGCCGATCCAGATGCGCAGCGTCGGCTTCAACCCCGACGACACTCTGCCCAAGACCTTCGACCTGGACCGCGTCGAGGTATTGCGCGGACCACAGGGCACCCTGTTCGGCGCTGGTTCCGAAGGCGGCACCGTGCGCTACATCATGACGGCGCCGAAGCTCACGGGTTCGAGCACTTACGTGCGCAGTGAATTCTCCACGACCTCCGGCGGCGAGCCGAGCTACGAACTGGGGGCCGCACATGGCGCAGCACTCATCGACGGCACCCTGGGCGTGCGCGTCAGTGCCTGGTATCGGAAGGATGGTGGTTGGATCGACCGCATTGACCCGACCTCGCGCGTAGTCACTGAGCGCTCGGCCAACTACAACGACGCGTACATGCTACGGCTGGCGGCCGTGTGGCAACCGGCAAGCAGCCTGACAATCACGCCGAGTATCGTCTACCAAAAGAGCAACCGGCACGACGAGTCGACTTTCTGGCCGGCGTATTCCAATCCCGGCGCCGGCCAGTTCGAGAACGCATCACCCGAACGACTGCCGGTTCCCGATCGCTACTACCTGCCGGCGCTCAAGATGGAATGGAACCTGGCGCACAGCCAGATCATCTCGAACACCTCCCTCTATTCGCGTACCGAAGAGACGGCGTACCTCGGCACGGTCTACGACCTGAACTTCTACCAGGCCTTTGGCTGGTCGACCAATCCAGCCACTGGCGGGTTAGGCTGCGGAACCAGCTCGGTGGCGACCGAAATGCCCTGCGACTGGTATCCGCTGATTGACGGCAACGGAATCCACTTGCCAGCCGGGCTCACGAATTACCAATCGCCGAACAAGATTACCAACCAGCAACGCAGCTGGTCCGAGGAAGTGCGCTGGCAATCAACGGACGATAGCGCACGCTGGCGCTGGACGGTGGGCGCATTCTGGCAACAGGCCAAGGAAACGAGCATAGAGAATCTCGAGGACAAGCAGATCTACGAAATGTTCGATTACCTGTACGCGATCAATCCGCAGGACTGGTTTGGTTACGACGACGGCACCGGGAACTTCATCAGCGATTTCTACCACTGCCCCGGTCATCCGGGCACAGGCGTTGACGCCAGCCCGGTAGTGCCGGCCTGCAGCGTCTATTACAACAACAACAAGACCACCGATCGCCAGCTCGCGGGCTTCGGCGAACTGAGCTACGCGATTACCGATCGACTGCGCGTAACGCTGGGCGAACGCATCGCGCGGCTGTCGTTCTCGCTCGATCACTATGCAGACGGCCTGTTGAATTACGGTCCCGGCGGCGCAACCGCAGCGAGCAGCGAGACCGCCAATACGCCCAAGCTCGGCGTGGCCTTTCAGGCGGATGCCAACAACCTGTACTACTTCACCTACGCCAAGGGCTTCCGCGCCGGCGGCGGCAACGCGCCGCTCCCGGATTATTGCGACGCAGACCTGGACAACACCGGCTACCCAAGCGGCGCTCCGCTCACCTATAAATCCGATTCAACGCAGAGTTTCGAGGTGGGCTCCAAGAACGCATTCGGCCGCAACTTCCGCATTGCCACCAGCGTCTATTTCATCCGCTGGAACGACATCCAGCAGAATGTGTACGTGCCGGGCGCATGCGGTCTGCAATTTACCGACAACCTGGGCACCGCCGAGGCGAAGGGTTTCGACCTGCAGGCCGAGTTTGCCGCGGGCCCGATGAAATTCGACCTGGCCACAGGCTACACGTCGGCGCGCTACACCAAGGACAGCACCCTGCGTTCGCCGGATTGTCCGCACGGCTCGGGAATTCCCTGCCTGCCGCTGGCGCGCGCCGGCGATGCGATTTCGGGCCAGGCCTCGATCAATCTCAATCCGGGCACCAACGCGCCGTGGACAGCCTCAGTCGGCGCGCAGTACGACTTCATGGCCGGCGATCGACCGGCCTACTTGCGCTTCGACTACCAGTACCAGAGCCGCAACAATTGGCTCTCGAACCTGCAGGATACGGGCACGTCGCAATACAACCGCGATTCCTATGCGGTTCTCGCCAACGAATTTGCGCAGCTGCGCGGCGGCGTTACGCTCGGCCACTGGAATGTGGCGGCCTTCGTCGACAATCTTTTCGATTCACACACCATTACAGACTACATGAAGGGGCAGGCGGACTCCTTCAACCCCGACGGGCCACCGTCCGAGCAGGAAAATCAGTACACGTTCCGACCGCGCACTTTCGGCGTGACGGCAACGATGCACCTCTAGCGGCTCCAAGGGCGCAGTGGGCGTGAACGAGGGAGCAGGGCAGGCGCCGCGCGCGGGTTACTCGCTGCCGCGCGAGTACTACACCGACCCGGCGCTGTTCGAGCAGGATCTGGAGCGGGTGCTGTTGCAGCATTGGTTCTGTGCGGGCCACGCCAGCAGCATCCCCGCGACCGGTGATTTTTTCCTGGTCGATCTTGGCCATGAATCGGTGATCGTGTGCCGTGCCGCGGACGCTGCCGTGCACGCGTTGCTGAATGTCTGTCGCCACCGCGGCTCGCGCGTGTGCGTCAAGCGCTCCGGGACGGCCACCGGCGGAGGCTTCACCTGCCCGTACCATGCGTGGTCATACGGCCTGGATGGACGATTGCGCGCCGCGCGCGACATGCCGACTGGATTTCGCGGCGCCGAGCATGCGCTCAAGCGGTTGCACGTGCGCGTTCTCGAGGGACTCATCTTCATCAGTTTTGCCGAAGCACCGCCGTCGCTCGATGACGCGGCGCGTGCGCTCGCCAATGCCGCCGGCACGCACGGCTGGGCGAATGCGCAGGTCGCGCACCACGCCAGTTTCGAGATCCACGCGAACTGGAAACTGGCGGTCGAGAACTACATGGAGTGCTACCACTGCCAGCCCTCGCATCCCGAGTTCGCGCGCCGCCACGTGTTCGCGCGCCCGGCCTCGCAGACCACTGAGCTGGAGCAGGCCGCACGCGAACGCAGCGCCACGCTCGGCATCCATATCGAGAACGTGGATCACTACGGCCTGAATGCGCAGCCGGGCCAGGAATCGATTGCCGTGATGCGCAGTGCGTTGCAGCCCGGTCATCTCACCGCATCGGAAGATGGCCAGGCAGTGGCGCCGTTGATGGGGGCGTTCCGGCAACACGACGGCAGTTCAACTTACTTCGATGTCGGTCCGATCAGCGATTTCCTTGCTTATCCGGACTACGGACTGATCTATCGCTTCATTCCGCGCAGCGCAGACCGCACCGAGATGGAAGTGATCTGGCTTGTGCACGCCGACGCCCTGGCCGGGCGCGATTATTCCGTCGAGCGCCTGAGTTGGCTGTGGCAGCTCACCAGCGTCGAGGATAAGCTGATCATCGAGCGAAACCAGCAGGGCGTGGACTCACGCTACTACGAGCCCGGACCGTATTCACTGCAGGAGGAGTATGCAGGGCGGTTCGTGGCCTGGTACCTGGCTGAACTGCGCGGCAGTGGGTCACCTCAGTTGCGCGCCGCTTCGCCGGCACGGTAGACGCGCTGCCCGCGAAACCAGGTCTCGAGCACGCGCGTGCCGGCGATGTCGCCGGCCTTGCCGCGATCGGCCAATGCGATGACATCGCGATCGACAATGATGAAGTCGGCGGATTTGCCCGTTTCGAGCGAGCCGAATTCACCCTCGCGCCCGAGGAATCGCGCACCATCGATCGTGTAGGCCGCGATGGCTTCGCGCACGGTCAGCGCTTGCGCCGCGTTCAGCGGCTTATCGCCCGTTGCCTGGCGCAGCACCCCCGTGCTGATGTTCACGAAGGGTTGCGGATCGCGCGTGCCAACCGGCGCATCCGACCCGCCGACGACAATGCCCCCCGCCTTCTGCACGGAGCGGAATGGATAGGTGTTCTCGAAATAGTAGCTGCCGGCCACGAGCCGGTTCTCGTAGGCGTTGCCGGCTACGTGCTGCAGGAACGGCACGACCGTCATGTCATAGTCGATGTTTGAACTCGCCCACCAGAAGGTGAAAGCGACGTAGAGCTTGTCGCGGCCGATGCGCGCGACGTCCTCTGGCTGCACGAACTGCAGGTGCGCGAGGCTGTCATGCGTGCGATTGTTGCCGTCCGCGGCGCGCGCGGCTTCGATCGCATCGAGAGCGGTGCGCGCTGCCCGATCGCCAATGACGTGGATATGCAGGTTGAATCCAGCCAGATGCATACGCCGCGCCATTTCATTGATGACGGCAGGCTCGTTGGCCAGCTTGCCATTCGAAAGCTGGCACTGGCCCGGATGGAAGCCATGTGCGCGCATGAACGCCGCCGTATCCTGGAGCTGAACGGCGTGCTCGCGCGCGTCGCGGCACAGTGGCGAATCGGTGTCGACGTAGCCGGTGACACTCGGATGCCCTTTGGCATCAATGCCGAAAATCGGCTGCAGGTAGGGCTGCAACATTGCCGCATCGCCCAGCGTCGGCGGCGTCGCAAACGGATTGCCCTCGGCGACCCCGTCGGCAAAGATCTTGACGAAATCGGCGCGCAGCAAGGGGTTCGAAGCGTAGCGCGCACGCACGGCCAGCGCGCGCGCAGCCATGCCGGCATAGTCGATCTGCCCGGCGGCATCGTGGTTGTACGTGGGGTTGAAATACTGCGCCAGCGTTGCGCGCATCGTCATGTGCCCCGAGGCGAGCAGCCGCTCATACACCGGCAGTCCCTCGGGTGCAGTGGCCGCATCGAGCACGGCGGTGATGCCGGCGCGATTCAGCTGTTGCGGAATGCGCTCCGGATGCGCCAGCGCGACGGCCAGTTCGACGTAGTTCAGGTGTTCCTGGTTCAACAGGTATTGGGCGTCCTCGTTCACGGCGCCGTCGGGTTCGCCGCGCGCGTCGACGCCGACCAGCAGGCGGTAGCGCGCAAAATCGCTTTCGAGCGTGCGTGCGCTCAGGCCCACCCGCTCTCCCTTCGCGTTTCGAGCCAGCGCAAGTGCCGCACTATTGAATGCGGCGCGATGACCGTCATCGCCCATCAGGTATACCGGATTGTCGGGTGCGGCCTTGTCCAGCGCCGCGCGCAAGGTTGGAAAGCCGGCATCCGGCGTGTTGCTCGTCGAAACGCTCCAGCCATAGACATCGAGCCATTGGTCGCGCGCCGGCCGGAAGCGCTGCACGCATTCATGCACGAACGCGGCGAGCGCGCGCAGCGTGCGCCCGCCGCTGTGCAGATCGCATTCGTCGCCGCTGACGATGTCGACAGGATGGATGTGGGAATCGACGAGGCCGGGCAGCACGAGTCGGCCGCGCGCGTCGACGCGGCGTGTGTGCGGCCCGATGTAGGCACGCAGCCCTGCGGTGTCGCCGACGTACACGAGCTGCCCATGGCTCACCGCCAGGGCCTCGGCAAATTCCGGAGTCGCGGATGTATAGATGCGCGCGTGCGTGAGCACCATCTCCGCGGGCACCGCCGCCGGAACCGCAGCGTGCGCGAGCACGGCCGGCAACAAGGCCGCCAACGCCATCGCAGCCGCCGTCGAGGTATGCCGCATCATTCACTCCCGCGTTGCTGTGTAGGTCACGCCCAGTGCGTCGACACATTATACTGGCCGCGGCGCAATCCACCGCCACAGGCCGGCCGCCCAGCATGAGTCGTACCCTTCGCGCGCTCGCGCTCGCCTTGATTGTCGCGACCTCCGTCAGCACCGCGACCGCAGCGGACAAGGAGCTGTTCCTGTACAACTGGGCCGACTTCATCGGCACCGGTACGATCGAACGCTTCGAGCAGCGCACCGGCATCAAGGTCGTCTACGACACCTATGACGCCGAGGAGACGATGGACGCGCGGCTCCTTGCCGGCGAATCGGGTTACGACGTCGTCAGCGCCTCGTCGAACTTTTCCGGCCGCGAGATCAAGGCGGGCGTGTATCTGCCGCTCGACAAGAGCAAGCTGCCGAACTGGAAATACCTCGATCCGCATTTCCTCGCCAAGCTCGATCCTAGCGATCCCGGCAACCGCTACGGCGTGCCGTTCATGCAGGCCGTCAACGGTTTTGCCTACAACGTGGACATGATCCGCGCACGCATGCCCGATGCACCGGTGGAAAGCCTGGATATGATCTTCAAGCCGGAGGTCATTGCGCATTTCGCCGATTGTGGCGTTACCTTCCTCGATTCGCCCGAAGACGTGCTGCAGCTCGCGCTGCGCTATCTGCACCTCGATCCCAACTCGACGAAGCCTGAAGACTACGCAGCCGCCGAGCGATTGCTGCTGAAGGTGCGGCCGTACGTGCGCAACTTTGATTCGATCGAATACATGCAGGCGCTCGCCAACAAGGAGGTGTGCATCGCGATGTCGTGGTCGGCCGACTACGCCACCGTGATGGCGCGGGCGCGCGCAGCCGGTGCGCCGGTGAACCTCGCGTTCACGGTGCCGGCCGAGGGCGCGAACCAGACCTATTCATCCTTCCTGATTCCGGTCGGCGCGCCGCACCCGGAGTCAGCCTACGCGTTCCTGAACTACATCCTTGATCCGCAGGTGATCGCGCGCATTACCAACGAGATCTACTACGGCAATATGAACTTCGCCGCCAGCGCTTGGGTGCGGCCCGAGATATTGAACGACCACAACCTGTATCCGACACCGGATGTCGAGGCGCGGCTGTATCCGAGCAAGGAATCGTCGATCACCCTGCAGCGGATCCGCACCCGGACGTGGACTCGGATCAAGACGGGCGAATAGCGTAACCCGACGGCGCGCAGCCAGCGGTTATTGCGCGGCGAGCTGCAGGTCGCGCATGCGCTGCTGGT
>JBOHZW010000378.1:0-2894 GCA_050738715.1 Steroidobacteraceae bacterium
GTCGTCAGTCGGCGGATCCTGCCGCATCGCGTACGTGACGTAGATTTGCGTCGCGCCCGCTGCGCCGGTCTTAAGCGCCTGGATGCCAAAGGGCGCGTAACCGGCCGGCAGGTTTGGATCGGTGAACGTAAAGGCCGTGGCCGAGCTCGTCTGCTTGGCGAAGGTGGCGTTGAACACATTGACCTTGCCGTTGACGAAATCGGTCGCGTACAGATAGTTCGCGGCGCCGTTCGCGGCGATCGCCAGTCCCTTGTACACGGCGCCATCGGTGGCGGTGTACGCGACCAGTGCATGCGTCGCATCGGCCGTCGGCGACCAGCCTGCGATCATGCCGCCTTCGCCGGAGTAGATGAAGCGCGCTGCGCCCGTTGCGGCGCCAGAACCGACGACGAAATCGGTTGAGCTGTTGAAGACGATGCCGGTCGCACCAAAGCCAGCGGGGACCGAGACCACAAGCGCCTGCGTCGCGCCATTGCCGTTGTACAACGTCGAGGTGTCGCTATGGTTGTTCGCGACCCACACCGGCGATGTCGGCCCGAAGGTAATTCCCCACGGATTGACCAGGTTGGTATCGACCGTCAATGCACCCGCCGCAGCCGTATCGCCCACGAGGTTGGTTGTGGAATACGCAGTCGCCGCGTTTACCGTCAACGTGGCCGTCTTGACCGTGTCGCCCATGTAGCCGGTGCCCGAGCAGGTCAGCGTGTAGTTGAACGCACCGGTCGCCGTTGGCGTCACGACCAGCGAACCGCTGGAGGCTTGCGCGCCGGTCCATGCATCGCTCGCGGTACAGGGGGTATTCGACGTCCATGTCACCGTGGCGCTCTGTCCAAGCACGATCGTGGCAGGCGCCACCGCGATGGTCACGGTGGGAGGGGACATCGGGTTGCTGCTGCCACCGTAACCGCCGCCGCCTCCGCAGGCGGCAAGCAGGATGGCGCAGGCCGACGTCAGGAACGCGGTCATGCGCGATGCGATGCGGGTGTTCATGCGAGGTATCCCCAGTCTTGAGTTGTGTGCGACAGGTAGGTACCGGGAGCTCGAACGCGGGTTCACGCGTGCGTGAACGAATTACAGGTAGCCGTGCAGCTCGAGGAAAAACGCCTGTCGATTCTCGAAATCGTTCTGCGGAATGCCGCGGTAACGCCGCACGCCGGCGCGCACTTGCAGGAAGGCGATCGGCGTGTACTCGTACACCGCGCTCCACCGCGTGAACTGGTCCTGTGGGACGCTTCTGTCAGGATCCTCGATTTCCGCCGTTATTTTCAGGTTCTGCCCGCGATGCAGCGCCCAATCGATTTCGCCCAGCGCCGCGAGCAGCGAGCGGCCGCCATCGGCGAATCCGTCGTCATGCACGAGGTCGAGTTCGCCGAGCCAGGCTACCGACCCGGTGCGCAGGCCGGCAAAGATGCCATTCGTGCTGCGGTTGCCAGTCGTGGCGCTGACCTGCGAGGTCGCCACGCCGATGCGGTAACGCGGCCGCACCCACACGACCTGGCCGGTCACCTGGTGGCGTGAGGCGGCCGCAGCATCATTGATGTCATTTGAATAGTCGAGCTGCGCCGACCAGTCGCCTTTCTCGATGCCGAATTCCGCGCCCGTGTCGGGCGTCGTCATGTTGATGCCGCTCAGCGTGCGGACGAACGCGGTCTGGTCCTGCAATCGCCAGCCGAACGGCAAATAGAATTTGCCCGCCTTGATGTACCAGCCGCGCGCAGCGTCGTTGAGCCGGATGTAGCCTTCGAATTCCTGCCGATCATCGGGCGCGACTTTCTCATCGACGTAGATGCCGAGCCGCTCGGGGATCACCGCGATGTCCGCGTAGAGACGCAACTGATCGAGCTGGCGCTGCTCCTGTGACGGATTGTTCGGCACATCGTTCTTCGACCAGCTCGCGCGAACATCGCCGCCCATCCGCAGGAAGCTCGCAATCTTGCCCGTCCAGACCGGGAAACCGGCGGGCAGGTTATTCGCCGGCAGCAGGTTCTCGGAAAAAATATCGCCGAAGGTCGTGCGCAATCCGCCGCCGCTCGGATTCACGTGGCAGTTGACGCACTTGTAGCCGTTCTGCACGGCGAGATACGGTTCGGCCATCGCTTCCCGCGACGAGAGCAGGCCCAGCGTCACTACAAGCAACGCAAAAGGCAACGCAAGGGCGCGCATCATTGCGCCACCGCCGTATCGTTGACATCGTCCTGGAACGATTCCTGCGGGCGCAATGCCCCGGCGCTGATCCACTGGCGGATGACGGCGATCGTCGCGGCCGGCAGCGGCGGTCCGCCAAAGGGCATCTGCGCGCCGCTGGCCGCGTGGCCCTCGAGTTTCTGGATGATGTAGCTGTTGTCGGGATCGCCGATTGCGATACGCAGGATCGAGGGCTCTTCGACGCTCGGCACGCCGACGAGCTGGTCGTAGCTATTGGCGGCGTCGAGGTGCAGACCCTGCGGCGCGGTGCTGCCGGCGTGGCAGGCCGTGCAGATCGGCGTGAACACATTCGCCTGGATCGAATCGAAATCGGCCGTCAGCGTGCCGGTGCCCGCGCCTCCGGGTGGCAGCGGCCGACCGCCCTGGTCGAGACCCATGCCGTTGCCCGCGCAAGCCGCGAGAACAATCGCGGATGTCGCACAAAGCAATGCATTCCGAAATGAAAGCGGCAGCACGCATCCCCTCGCATCGAGAATTTGCGAGTAGGTGCTCGACCAAAACAAGAAAGTTCATTGAGCACGCGAGCCGCAGGCGTGCCTAGCGTCTCCCGCCTGCCACTCGCGTACGGAATAGGCGTTCACGCCATGAACGAGGGCATGCGTCTGTGACTGCGCTTGCGCGCGAGCACGTGCGCAATCGCGTACGCGATGAGCCAACAGTTGCGCGCTTGAACGGATGCTACTAACGGC
>JBOHZW010000379.1:0-4309 GCA_050738715.1 Steroidobacteraceae bacterium
CGGCCTGGGCGTTGACCCACACGAACGGGCGGTTGCAGTTCGGTGCGGAGATTTACCATCGCACTGCCGACACTCGTGGGGGGCGTCCTTCCTCGGGACTGGGCGCGGGTTTCAGCTACGACATCAGCCCCCGATATCACTTCATCGGCTCGTCAGGGCCGGGTTTCCAGAACGCGGCGGATACCAATCAATATTCCTGGTACACCGCGCTGTTGTTCACGACCTAGGCCGCGCCATCGCGCCGATGCGACTCGGGATTTTGCCCGCCGCCGATTTCCGCATTGAAACTCTGCGCCAACGCCTCGAGGAACAGGTGCGGCAATTGCCCATCCGGCATGTCGGTGATGCTGCGAAAGCGCGCGGCCGCGGCGCTGCGCGGATTTTGCGGCGCCGGATCGAGGTGCTTAGTGAATTCGACCAGCGCGGGGCGCAAGGCGCGCATCAGCGCGGCGTCGTGGCGGCTGGCGAGTCCGAACAGTTCCCGAAACCACTGCACCGCGTCGAGCTGCCGCTGGTCGTGTCCGAGCAGCAATCGCGCCATCAATTCCTCGACGGCTAGATTTTGCAGCGCGAGGCGTTCGGGTTCGTCCGCATCGGCGCGCAATCCGGAATCCTTGCGGATCGCGCGCTGCATGCGCGCCAGTTCCTTGATGCCGACCAGCGCTTCGCGCAGCAGCAGGCCCGCGAGCCGCAGCAGGCGGTCCTGCGCATCGGCGGGTAGCTTGCGCGCGTCCATGCCCGCGCCGCGGCAGAACGCTTCGAGGCTACCGCTTGCCGCTGCTTCGGCCTTTGCCACGGCGGCCGCGCTCAGCGCGGGAACAGTGGCCGTGCCGGATGGATTGGTGGCTGCCGCAGCTGCGACAGGCGTTGCGGGCGTGGCGGGAGGCACGGCCGGCGCGGAGGCTGCCTTGCCCTTAGGCGGCGTGGCGGCCGCACTGGCGCGCGCTGCGGCAGGCGCGCGCGGCTTTTGCGTCGCGGTCCGTTGCGCGGTATCGAACTGGAGCAGGGCGGAATCCGATACCGGATTGCCCCACGGGTCAAACGCGCGGCGCGCTGCGCCTGGATCCGCATCATTCGTCAGCAACTCGCTGATATTCAGTTCAACGCCGATATCGCGCTGCGATCCGCCGGGTCCTTCGGCCGCAGGACGAATGCTGAATGGCACGATCGCGCTCGGGTCGTTCACCGTGCCGTCGTTGTCGCGCACGCCGATGCGATAGCTCCCCAAGCGCAAGGTGTCTCCCGGCCGCAGTGGTTGCGGCCCGAGACGGCCGACGGGATCGAGTTCATCGTTGATGTAGAGCCCGTTGGTGCTCGTATCCTCGACGATGAAACTGCCGTTGCGGAAGGAAATGCGTGCGTGGTGGGCGGAAATGTAGCGATGCGGGTCGGGCAGCACCCAGTCGCAGTCATCCGCTCGGCCGATCGTACCGCCCGCCTTGTCAAGGAGCATTGTGGCGCGCTCGCCCAGCGCCTCGTTCTGCTCGCTAATGATGGTCAGGCGCAAGGCCATCAGCCCGATCCTCGGCAAAAAGGGTGTTGACTCAATATAATAGTCGCGCGGGGCCCATTCGGGCTGCGGCATTCGGATACAGATGGCATCCAATCACATCTTCAAGATTATGTTCGTGAACCAAGGCAAGGTTTACGAAGTGTATGCCCGCAAGGTCAGCCACGGGAGCCTGCTCGGTTTCGTCGAGATCGAGGAGCTGGTTTTCGGCGAGCGCTCGAGCGTGGTGCTCGACCCGGGTGAGGAACGAATCAAGACCGAGTTTGCCGGCGTCAAGCGCAGTTTCCTGCCGGTTCAGTCAGTTGTGCGCATTGACGAGGTGCGCAAGCAGGGCACCAGCAAGATCGTCGCGCTCGAGGGCAGCAACATCGCATCGTTCCCGGCGCCTGCCTTCTCCACTCCGGCCGGTGATTCCGGCCCGCGGAAGTAGTTGGTGCTGGTCCTTCCCGGTGCGCCGGCTGGCTCGGCCTTCCGGCGCGCACGGCTCCTGGTAAAGCTCCAGCGCATCGATTCCGGTGTGCAGGGCTTGCAGGCGCGATACCTGCATTTCGTCGATACCGCCGCGCCACCCGATGCCAAACAACAATCGCAACTGCAACGGCTCCTGGACGTAACGAACGAGGCCCCCTTCACCGAGGCGCCCGGCATGCTTCTGGTCGTGCCGCGCCCCGGCACCATTTCGCCCTGGTCGAGCAAGGCGACCGACATCGCGCGCGTGTGCGGACTCGATTTCGTGCGCCGTATCGAACGCGGCATCCATTACAAGCTCGAAGGCGCATCGCGCGCGCCGGCCGCGGTGCTCGGCGCGCCGCTTCACGATCGCATGACGGAAGCCGTGCTGCCGAGTGCGGCGTCGGCTGCTGCGCTGTTCAATGCGACCGCGCCCGCGCCGCTGAAGCGTATCGCGCTCGCCGGCGGGCGCGCCGCGCTCGCCGCGGCCAACCGCGAAATGGCGCTCGCGCTCGCGGACGATGAGATCGACTACCTGCTTGAGACATTCCAGCGCCTGGGACGCGATCCAACCGACGTGGAACTGATGATGTTCGCGCAGGCGAACTCGGAGCATTGCCGGCACAAGATCTTCAATGCCGATTTCGTTATCGACGGCGTCGCGCAACCGAAGTCACTGTTCGCGATGATTCGCAACACGCACGCGCGCGCCCCGGAAGGCGTGCTGTCGGCCTATCGTGACAACGCCGCGGTGCTCGCCGGCGCCGTGGCAAGTCGGTTTTTTCCAGATTCCGGCAGCGGCGTTTACCACCGCCACGAAGAACCCATCGATATCCTGGTCAAGGTCGAGACGCACAATCATCCGACCGCGATCGCGCCGTTTCCGGGCGCCGCAACCGGCGCGGGCGGTGAAATTCGCGATGAAGGCGCAACCGGGCTCGGTGCAAAGCCGAAGGCTGGCCTGGTCGGTTACTCGGTCTCGCACCTGCGCATTCCGGGACACGAGCAACCCTGGGAACGCAGCATCGGTTCGCCGTCACGCATTGCCTCGGCGCTCGAGATCATGCTGGAAGGACCGATTGGCGCAGCGGCGTTCAATAATGAATTCGGGCGGCCGTGCATCAACGGCTATTTCCGCACCTTCGAGCAACAGCTGCTAAGCGATTCGCCGCTGCGCGCACGCGGCTACCACAAGCCGATCATGATCGCCGGCGGACTCGGGAACGTTCGCCGCATGCATGCGCTGAAGGGAGAAGTCTCCGTTGGCGCACAGCTCGTCGTGCTCGGTGGTCCCGCGATGCTGATCGGCTTAGGCGGCGGTGCGGCTTCGTCGATGGGAAGCGGCGCCAGCACCGAGGATCTGGATTTCGCCTCCGTGCAGCGCGGCAATCCCGAAATGCAGCGCCGCGCCCAGGAAGTCATCGACGCCTGCTGGGCGCTGGGCGATGCCAATCCGATCGAACTGATCCACGATGTCGGCGCCGGCGGCCTTGCCAATGCAGTCCCGGAGGCCGTCGCGCACAGCGCGCGCGGCGCACGCATCGACTTGCGTGCGGTGCCGAGCGCCGAGCCCGGCATGTCGCCGCTCGAGATCTGGTGCAACGAGGCGCAGGAGCGCTACGTGCTTGCTTTGCGCGCCGACGGACTCGCGCGCTTCGCCGCCATTGCGCAGCGCGAACGCTGCCCGTACGCGGTCATTGGCACGACCACTGGCGATGGCGAGCTCATCGTCAGCGACCCGCTGCTCAACGCGGACGCCGTGCACATGCCCGTCGAGGCGCTGCTCGGCAAGCTTCCGCAAATGCGTCGCGATGTGCGCAGCGCCGTGGCGCCAGCGCCGGTCGAAGGCGAATTCGCGGCCGTGAACTTGCGCGAAGCTCTGTATCGCGTGCTGCGGCTTCCCGCCGTCGCGGACAAGACCTTCCTCGTTACGATCGGCGATCGCACTGTCGGCGGACTCATCAGCCGCGATCCGCTCATCGGCCCGTGGCAGGTGCCGGTCGCCGATGCCGGCGTAACGCTGTCCGACTACAGCCATCACGGCGGCGAGGCGATGGCGATGGGCGAGCGCTCGCCGGTCGCCTTGCTCGATGCCGCGGCTTCGGCGCGGCTCGCCGTCGCCGAAGCGATCACGAATATCCTGTCAGCCGACGTGGCAGCGCTGGGCGACATTCGCTTGTCCGCGAACTGGATGGCCGCCTGCGGCGAGCCCGGCGAAGACGCGGCGCTGTATGCCGCGGTGCGCGCCGTCGGCGAGGAATTCTGTCCCGCGCTCGGCATCGCGATTCCGGTCGGCAAGGATTCGCTGTCGATGAAGACCGCGTGGCAGCAGGATGGCGCTGCGCTGTC
>JBOHZW010000380.1:0-1901 GCA_050738715.1 Steroidobacteraceae bacterium
TCGACGCTGCCGCAGGTGATGAAACGCAGCAGCGACTTGTGCTGGTGCGCCTCGAGATAGGCTTCGATGTCGGAGGCAGCGAGCTCGGAGGCCTGGTAGGAACCGGGCGGGCTCAAAAGTAGCCCTCCTGTTTCTTCTTCTCCATGCTCGCGGGCTGGTCGCGATCGATCGCGCGGCCCTGTCGCTCGGAGGTCGTCGTCAGCAGCATTTCGCGAATGATTTCCGGAATCGTCGCCGCCGTGCTCTCCACCGCGCCGGTCAACGGATAACAGCCGAGCGTGCGGAAGCGGATCGAGCGCATCTCCGGTTTTTCGCCTTGCTTAAGCGGAAAGCGCTCGTCATCGACCATCAGCAGCAGCCCGTCGCGCTTCACCGTTGGTCGCGGCGCGGCCATGTACAGCGGCACGATCGGGATTTTCTCGAGATGGATGTACTGCCACACATCGAGTTCAGTCCAGTTCGACAGCGGAAATACGCGGATGCTCTCGCCGCGCGCCTTGCGCGCGTTATAGATGCGCCACAGTTCCGGCCGCTGGCGCTTGGGATCCCAGCGATGGTTGGCGGCTCGAAAACTGAAGATGCGCTCCTTGGCACGGCTCGCTTCTTCGTCGCGCCGCGCGCCGCCGAAAGCAGCATCGAAACCGTGCAGGTCGAGTGCCTGCTTCAGTCCCTCGGTTTTCCACAGATCCGTGTGCAGCGAGCCGTGGTCGAAGGGATTGATGCCGCGTTTCTTCGCGTCGGGGTTCTGGTACACGATGAGCTGGATGCCCGGCGTCGCCGCGACCGTATCGCGCAGCGCGTACATGTCGCGGAACTTCCACGTCGTATCGACATGCAGCAGCGGAAACGGCAATGGCGCGGGGTGGAAAGCCTTGCGCGCGAGCTGCAGCATGACAGCCGAATCCTTGCCGATCGAATACAGCAGCACCGGCTTGACGGTTTCGGCGACGACCTCGCGAAAGATGTGGATGCTTTCGGCTTCGAGTCTTTGCAGGTGCGTCAGTGGCATTACAAATCGCTGATGGAACCCGGTAGTTGTCGTGGTTGCAGTCCGCACTCGCGCGAGGCGGGGTCTTCCCACCACCAGCGGCCGGCCCGGCTATCCTGCCCGGGTTGGACCGCCCGCGTGCACGGCGCGCAGCCGATGCTGGGGTAACCGGCATCGTGCAGCGGATTGTAGGGTAATTTCTCCTGCCGTATGTAACTCCAGACTTCCGCATGACTCCAATCGAGCAGTGGATTCACTTTCTGCAGCCGGTAGCGCTCGTCCCATTCCTGTGCCTTGACTTCGGCGCGTTCGGCTGATTGTTCGTGGCGCACGCCGCTGATCCAGGCGTTGTAGCCGAAGATGGCGCGCTGGAAAGGCTCGACCTTGCGGATGTGGCAGCAGGCCTGCCGCTGCGCCACTCCATTGTAGAAACCGTTGATGCCGTGGTCGGCGACATAATTCTGCACGCGTTGCGCATCGGGAAACACGAGGCGGATCTTGCGCCGGTAGCGGTGCTCGACGCGCTCGAGTAGTTCGAGCGTGGACTCGGGGAGTCGGCCGGTGTCGACCGTGAAAATATCAATTTGCGGTGCGTGCCGGAAAACCAGGTCCGTCAGTACCGCGGATTCCGGCCCGAGGCTGCTCGAATACACGACGCGGCCGAATCGCTGCACCGACTCGCGCAGCAGCTGGATCGAGTCCGCCACCCGCGCCGCCAGCTTGGGTGCGATGGACGGTGCGATGACGGCGGGGCCCGTGTCGGCACTTGCGGGGGCAGATTGCATGACCGCATTGTGTGCCTCTCATCCATAACAATGCTGTTATGAGTTTTGGGCGCTCCGAATTAGTCCAGATGCTCCATCGGGCAATCAGCGATGTGCTCGGTCCAGGGATGGCGCCGAGTCTCGTATAC